>CAZWZX010000022.1:0-19289 GCA_964638655.1 uncultured Natronomonas sp. | reverse complement strand
ATTCGACCCGTCGGACCGTCTTTTCGCTGACCGTCTCGGCCTCCTCGGCGTCCTCGCCGCCGAGCAACCCGCGGGCGGCCCGTTTTCCCCACTCGACGGCCGGCTGCGTGAACGTCTCGACGCCGGATAGTTCCCCGACAAGGATACACGCCGCCTCGAGTTCATAGAGGAGCTCTCCGACGCTTTTCGCGTCGAGCCGATCGAGTTCGATCCGGACGTTCGGCTGGCCGGCGACGGCCAGCGAGGCCTCCGTCGCCTCGAACTCCGCGTCGAGCAACTCCCCGAGCGTCTCGCCGCCGAGATACGACAGCGATTCGATCCCCGTCTCGGGGATCTCCACGTCGTCTCGCTCCCGTGGCCGAAGCAGCGTGACGAGTTTGTCCTTCCGGCCGGCCCGATACAGCTGGAGCTGGGAGTGTTGGTCGGTCGCCCCGAGCGCCCGGACCGGGGTCTGTCCGAGGCCGTCCTTGCCGAGGCTTTCGGCCCACAGCTGAGCGAACCACTCCGCGAGCGGTTCGAGCGCTTCCGCGTAGGGGACGAAGGCGTTCGTCGTCGCGCCGCGGTTCTCCAGGGCGTAGGCCACCGCACCGTAGGCGTAGGCCGGCGTCTCGAACAGCGAGGGGGACAGCGAATCCCGTCCCTCGGCGCCGCCCGCCAGTATCGCCTCGATATCACAGCCGAGCGCGGCGGCCGGCACCAGCCCCACCGCCGATAGCGCCGAAAATCGCCCGGGGACGCCGTCGGGAACCGAACAGGTCGGCAGTCCGTGTTCGTCGGCCAGCTCCCTGAGCGGTCCCGACTCCCCGGTCGTCACGACGGTCCGTTCGGTCCACTCGACGCTCGCCTCGGCCATCGCCGAACGGACCACGAGGAAGTTCGCGAGCGTCTCGGCTGTGGTCCCCGACCGGGAAACGACGTTGACGAGCGTCGACTCGAGCGGCAGCTCCGACAGCAGCCGGTCCGTTCGGGCCGGATCCACGTTATCGAGGCTGTAATGTTCGGAGACGCCGAGCGCTTCGGTGATCGTCTCGGCGCCGAGCGCCGAGCCGCCGATGCCGACGGTCAAGACCGCGTCGGGATCGAACCCCTCGACGGCCGCCCGGATCGATTCGGGATCGGTGTCTTCGGGGAGCGCGAGGCTCGCGTAGCCGAACGTTCGGTCCTCGATCCCCGCCTCGATGCGCCCGTGGGCCCGGGCGACGCGGTCGTCGAGCCGTTCGAGTGACCCCTCCGAGACGCCCGTGACCGCCTCCGAGGCGAGCGAGTTGCCGAAATCGACGTTCATACCTCCTCTCGCGAGCGGATCATAAAGGACCTGCCGATGGGAGCGCGACGAACACCGCCGATCGCGGCCCGAAACGCCGAAGAGTGACCGACGCCTTCGATCCGGTATGACAGAACAGGAGGGGCGGTTTCTCGTGACCCACGCCGAGGAGGAGTCGGCGGTGCTGAAAGACGTCGACCGCGGACAGGTACACACGCTGGCCGAGAACCCCGGCGTCGAGACCGGTGATCTCGTCGACGGTACGGTCACACCGGAGCCACCGATGGAGGTGACGTATCGGCTCGTCGACGTCGAAGTCCGCCGGCACCTCTCCGTCGAGGAGAGTCCGGAGCCGCCGACGAGACACGAGCGCGAGCTCGCCGCCGAACAGCCGATCGGCGAGGTTACGGCGACCGAACGCGCGGGCGAGGGTGAGATCCACGTGTTGGCCGTTCCGGAGGATCGAACCGAGGCGGCCGCCGAGGACGTGTTGAACGACGAGGCGACGCTCGTCCGGGCGGCCCGCCTCGGCGTCGACCGCGTCGAGGTCCGGTTCGACGACGGCGTCGTCAGCGTCAGATACCTGCCCTGATGCGATCACCACCTCCGATTCCCCGACTCGAGGACGCCCCCGACGAGCTGCTTTCGTCGGGCCATCTGTGGCTCACGGAGAAGATCGACGGCGCTTTGCTCCGGTTCCAGCTCCGTGAGAGCGGGGTGCTCCGCGTCGGCGATCGCGACCGTGTCTACGACGATCCGGACGCGGTCCCCGAACAGTACGCTCACGCCGTTCGAGACGTCCGCGAGCGGCTGGATCGGGAGGCGCTTCGGGCGGCCGTCGACGACGTCGAGTCGGTCGTCCTCTTCGGCGAGGCGACACACCGACAGACGATCGAGTACGACTGGGATCGACTCCCGTCGTTTCTCGGCTTCGACGTCTACTCGGCCGAGGACGACACGTTCCAGCCGCCGGACGCCGCCGAACGGGTCTTCGATCGACTCGGGCTCGATCCGGTCAACGCCGTCGAGCGGGAGCTCAACACCCGTGATTTCGATCCCGAATCGTACGGTATCCCCGATTCGGCCTGGTACGACGGTCCCGCCGAGGGCGTCGTCGTCCGGAACAAGAGGGGTGGACGGGCGAAACTGATCCATCCCGACTTCCGGGGCGACGAGGATCCGGATCCGATCGACGCGTCCCCGGAAGGGGCGGCAGACGCCTACGCGAGCGACCGCCGGTTCGAAAAGGTCGCCTCGGAGCTCCGATCCCGGGGACGACCCGTCTCCTTCGACTCACTGTACGAACGCACGATCGACGATATCCTTCGCGAAGAGCACCGGCGACTCCTTCACGGCGGATCGTCCATCGATCTCTCCGAGTTCCGCTCGGCCGTCGCCGCCCGGACACAGCGGTTTCTGAGCGGAACCGACGGCTGAGCCGAACCCGGAGTAGAAACCGTTTAATGTCCGAACCCACGAGTACTACTGGGAACCGCACGATCGCAAATCCGACTCGCCGGTCGATTGGCCGGCTTGGGATTGCGGTAGTGCTGGCGCAACGCGGCCGTCGGTCGAGCCGCCGACCGCGATCTGCGCCGTTCACGACGCGGTCCGTGCAGTTCCAATTCAACAATGGCACGAATGCATTCACGCCGTCGCGGGTCGTCCGGTTCGGACCGCCCCACGGCAACGGAACCACCGGAGTGGAGTGAAATAGACGACGAGGCGATCGAAGCGCGGATCGTCGAACTGGCGGAGAACGGACACGACCCCAGTCAGATCGGCCGCAAACTCCGCGACGAGGGCGTTCAGGGCGTTCCGGTCCCGGACGTGAAACTCGCCACGGGGAAGAAGGTCACGGAGATCCTGGAGGAAAACGACGCCACCGGTGATTTCCCGGAAGACCTCCGAAACCTGATGGAGCGGGCCGTCCGACTCCGCGGTCACATGGAGCGAAACCCCGGCGACGCCCAGAACAAACGGGCCTTACAGAACACGGAGTCGAAGATCCGCCGACTCGTCGACTACTACCGCGGCGACGAACTCGACGCGGAGTTCACCTACGAGTACGACGAAGCCAAAGAGCTGCTCGAGTAATCAGATGGCAGCCGCCGGTCACTCGGAGGACGGACCCGACCGCGCCGCCGCGAGGCTCGCCGACGCCGATTTCGTTCGGCTCGTCGCGACCGCCGACGGCGACGGGCTGACAGCGGCGGGGCTGCTCGCCCGCGGCCTCGACGCGATCGAAATCCCGTATCAGGCCAGTCTCGCTGCCGTCCCCGAACCGCCGGCGACCGACGCCGACTGCACCGTCTCGATCGGTCACCCGACCGGCGACGTGACGCTCCGGAGCGAGCCGCTCGCGTTCGAGGCGGTCTCGATCCTCGAGGAGTTGGCGCCCGTGGCGATCGACCCCGAACTCGCACTCGCCGGGGCGATCTGTGCCGGAGTGGAACCGTCCGGGCGGCTCCTCGAACGCGCCGATCTCGATCGACGGCCCGGCGTGGCGGTCCCGACCGAGGGCCCGGTCGAGGGGCTCACGTACTCGACGCTCGCGCATACGAGCTTTTCGGGCGACGCCGACGCCACCGAGGCAGCACTCTCGGAACTCGACGGGCGCGACGGACGCGAGTTCGCCTCGTTTCTCGCCCTGTCGGTCGTCGAGGACGCCCCCGCTCGGGCGGTCGAGGCGATCGAGCGAGCGCTTCGCCCCTACGTGACCGACCGGTTCGAGACGCTCGGCGGGCTCGCCGACGTCCTCGACGCCGTCGCCCGGGTTCAACCGGGAACCGGCCTCGCGCTCGCGCTCGGTCACGACGTCGAGGCGGCGGCCCGAGACGCCTGGCGAACCCACGGCGCGCGAGCACATCCGATGCTCCGGACGGCCGAAACCGGCCGATACGACGGGCTCTACGTCGTTCGGATCGACGAGGCCTCCCCCGAGCTGCTCGGTACCGTCGCCCGGCTCGCGTTCCAGTACCGATCGCCGGAGTCGATCGCGCTCGCGGCGACCGACGGCGCGGCCGCGGCCGTCGGAGAGACGTCCATCGAGGGGCCGCTGTCCGAAACGGCGAGTGCTCTCGACGGCCGGGCGAGCGCTCGGAACGGTGCCGGAACGGCGACCTTCGACGGAACGCCCGACGAGTTCACCGCGGCGTTCAGGAGGGCCGTATGACGCCGAGCGTGACGATCCGGACGAGACACGACCGCCCGGAGACGGTCGCAAGCGCGCTCGCGCCGGACAACACCGACGAGATGTCGACGCGGGTCGAACGCGACGATCTGCGAACCGACGGTACGGTCGTGACGATGATCGAGCGCGAGACGGCGGGCGGGCTCCGAACGACGGCCGACGACTACGTCGCAAACCTCACAGTCGCACAGCGCATAACCGACACGACAACACAACCATGAGCGAACGATCAGTATCCAAGCAGAAACAGGAGAAGCGATGGTACACCGTGATGGCCCCCGAGATGTTCGACCGGGCCGAACTCGGTGAAACACCCGCGGACGAACCCGAACAGGTATACGACCGCACGATTCAGACGACGCTCGGCGAACTGCAGAACGACCCGAGCGAGAACAACACGAAGCTGACCTTCCAGGTCTCCGACGTCGGTAGCGACACCGCCTACACCGACTTCATCAAACACGAACTCACGCGCGACTACCTGCGCAGTCTGACCCGTCGCGGCACCTCGAAGGTCGACGCCTTCGTGACCGTCCTGACGACGGACGACTACCGCGTGCAGGTCCAGCCGGTCGCCTACACGACGAAGAGCGCCGACCACAGCCAGGAGCGAGCCGTCCGGAAGACGATGGTCGACATCGTCGAGGACGCGGCCGAGGAGCGCACGTTCGAGGGGCTCGTCGACAGCATCGTCGAGGGCCGACTCTCCTCGGCGATCTACAGCGAGGCGAAGACGATCTACCCGCTTCGCCGCGTCGAGATCCAGAAGACTCGCCTCGAGGCCAAACCCGAGGAAGTCGCTGCCGAGGAAGAGGCGACCGTCGACGTCGACGAAGAAGCCTAACCCGCGTTTCGCGTTTGACGCGTTTTTTAGTTCCCCGAGCGGCCGCGATGGCCAGCCTGATGTATTCGCCACCCGAGAGATGGCGTATGCTTATCACGCTCGAGGGGATCGACGGGGGTGGCAAAACGACCGTCGTGGAGGCGCTCGAAGACGAGCTCCCCTCCGACGGGACGGTGTTCACGCGGGAACCGACCGCATCCTGGTACGGGGAGGCGGTCAACCGCTCGATCGAGGACGACGACGCCGACCCGATCGCGGAGCTGTTTTTATACACTGCGGATCACGCCGACCACCTCTCGCGGATTATCGAACCGGCGCTTGCGGCGGGGGACGTGGTCGTTTCGGACCGCTATTCCGACTCCAGATACGCCTATCAGGGGGCGACGCTCGAAGGGGAACTCGAGGCGCCGATGGAGTATATAAAGTCGATCCACGAGCCGTTCACCCGGCCGCCCGACGCGACGCTGTATTTCGATCTGCCGCCGGAGATCGGTGCCCGACGCGCCGGCGCGACGAACAAATTCGAGACCGCGGCGTATCTGGAGACGGTGCGGGAAAACTACGAGACGCTCATCGAGTCGGAACCGGACCGGTTCTATCGTCTCGACGCGACACAATCGAAGGAGACCGTCGTCGAACGGGCCAGCGGGATCGTCACCGAGTTGCTGTCCTGATCGGCGCTCGTACGACGAACACGGAGGTCACTCCAGACAGACGTACGTCTTCGTGTCCTCTATCTCGTCGAACCCGCGGATCTTCGTCGCGACGGAGTTGATGATCTCGTACATCTCGTCGGCTTCGGTCTCGATGATGAGATCGAAATCCCCGGCGACGACCTTCACGTCGGTGACGTGTTCGAGCGCGCCGATCCTCTCCGATAGCGCTTCGGCCCCGCCCGTCGATGCCTTCACCATTATAAATGCATGTACCATGGTACCGGATGGCTCGCGACGGCGAAAAGTCTTTTCCGGTGCGATTTAAATACCGTCCGGCATATACAACCGATCTGACATGTGAATGAGTAACATTATTGGGTCCAGTCGCCGTAGTCGAGGGTATGAAATTCGTTATCGTCGGCGCCGGACGGGTCGGAATGCGAACCGCACGGGTTCTCCGCGAGGAGGGCCACGAGATCACCATCATCGAACCCGACGTGACGAAGGCCGAGTGGCTCCGCAACGAGGGATTCGAAGCGATCGAGGGCGACGGAAGCGACGAGGCCACGCTGCTCGAGCAGGATCTCAATACCGTCGACGGCGTTGCGGCGCTGTCCGGCGATCTCGTCGTCAACTTCATCGTCAGTATGATCGCGAAACGCCACGACTGCCGGACCGTCCTCCGGGTCGACGACGACGACCACGAGTACGTCGTCGGCAAGTACGCCACCGACGTCGACGAGGTGATCTACCCCGAACGCCTCGGCGCTATCGCCGCGAAGAACGCCCTGGTCGGCGGCAGCGTCCGGGCGGTCGCGGACATCGCGCGCAACCTCCAGCTCGTCCAGCTCACGGTCACGTCGGGATCACCGATGCGGGGCTACTCCCTGTCGGAACTGGAGCTGCCGGCCAACGCCCGTGTGCTGGCCTTCGGAAAGAAGGACGATCGACTCAGACTTCCCGACGCCGACGCCTCTCTCGAAGTCGGTGACCGCGTCGTGGCGATCGCCGACTTCGACGTGCTCCGGGAGGTCGAACAGATCATCGTCGGCGAGACCGATAGCGCGCTCGCACGGGGAGGTGCCTGAGGATGGTCGTCGCCTACGTCATGGTGAAAGCCCACACGGGCGAGGCGGGGAAGCTCCGGGAGGAGATCGAGGCGATCGACGGCGTCCTC
Source organism: uncultured Natronomonas sp. (assembly GCA_964638655.1). Classification (GTDB taxonomy): domain Archaea; phylum Halobacteriota; class Halobacteria; order Halobacteriales; family Haloarculaceae; genus Natronomonas. The sequence goes on along the minus strand of CAZWZX010000022.1, from coordinate 12,155 downwards.
TCGGCGCATATCGTCGCCGGCGACGTCGACATCATCGCCAAGGTCGAGGTGGACTCGCCGGCGATGGTCAAACAGATCGCGGCCGACTCGATCCAGGTACTGTCGGGCGTCGAAAACACGCACACGTACATCGCGATGGAGTAACGCCGATCACGGCTCCGACCGAGTTCGTGTTTCGTTCCTGTGAGTGATTTTCCGTCCCCTCCGTTCGGTATCGTCGTCTTTGCGTCTCGTTAGGTATTGAAAAGCTTATGCGACGGTTTATCGCCCATTTCTCGACGGTGAAAGCCGTCCGGCTCACGAAGAACCAATCTAGATTGGTATCCCTATTATGAGAAAACGGAACGTCTGTGATGATGTATGCAAACGATCATCGATGATCGACGATCGATCTACATCCACCAGAACGCGACCGTCGACGAACTCCCGTTGACCGGCTCCGTGGAGGTTCCCGCGGTCTCGAACAGCGATCCGTTCGTTCCGGACCACATGGACGAGCCGAAAATTTATATGGGCGATGTCGTTGTCGGCGTGGACAACGAACAGATCATCTTCGCGGAGTTAGTCGTCGAAAAGGTCGACGACGCGGTACTGACGGTGCCACTCGACGTCGGTAGCCCCCGGGTAGTTCCGGACAACATCTTCAGCTCCAGGATGTTCAAAGCCGACGAGATTCACATCTACGAGGGCATCGGCTCGCCGGTGGGCGACGTTGACGTCGAGTTCGATCACTCAGCGATAAACAAACCCGAACAGACGCGGCCCCGATAGCGCGACCCGTTACCGGTCCTCGTCTGTCCCGAATTCGGTACACTGCCGTCCCAACGGAGCTGTCCCAAAGTATGAACCTATTGGAAGCACGCGTTTGGAACTACAAAAGCATCAATGACACAGGATGGGTCGAAATCGACGACCTGACCTGTCTCATCGGCAAAAACGAGTCCGGAAAGACCGCGTTCATGGAGGCGATCGGTCGACTCAACCCGGCCTACGGCGACGGGGCGTTCACGCCCTACGACGAGTACCCGCGACACCGCTGGCCCGAGTACAAAGACCGCCACGAGGACGACCCCGACCCGGTCGTCTCCGCCCGTTTCCGACTCGACGACGGAGAACGTGATCGACTCGAAGCCCGCGTCGGTGACCTGCCGTCCCCCGAGGTCACGGTCACCAGAGACTACGCGGACGAACTCAGCTGGGAGTTCGAGATCGACGAACCGGCCTTCGTCGATCGCGTCGTTACGGACCACGACCTCCAGACGGTCGCCGACGAGGATCTGAGTGACGTCTCGTCCATCGCCGAACTCCGGGGAGTGATCAAGGACGCCGACGGCGTGACGGCCGACGCCGAGGCGGCCGTTCCGGCGGGCTCGATATCGGAGCTCACCCAAACGATCGGCGAGGAAGTCCTCGCCCCCGAACTCCCCGAGTTCCGGTACGTCGGCGAGTACACGGTTCTCGACAGCGAAATCGACGTTGGGGCGTTCGTCGACCGGATCGACGGGGACGAGCCGACCGATTCGGATCGGGTGTTCCAGTCGCTCCTGTCCGTCGCCGGTCTCGACGTCGAGGCGCTCGGTGGAGACGACTACGAGCAGACACTCACCGAACTCGAGGCCGCCTCCAGCGAGATCACCTCGATGGTGACCCGGTACTGGAGTCAGGCCGACGACCTCCGGATTCATATCCGATCCGCCGGGGGCGACGATAGCCCGACGCTATCGCTCCGGGTCGAGAGCCCGAACCACGGCGTCAGCGTCGGCTTCGATCAGCGTTCGCGGGGACTTCGGTGGTTCTTCTCGACGGTCTGTACGATCTCCGATCTCCGGGATGCCGACGGCGAGCAGATCCTGCTGTTGGACGAACCCGGGCTGCATCTGCACCCGAAGGCCAAACGCGAGTTCCTGGAGTTCCTCGACGAGGAGTTCGCGAGCGAGCAGACGCTCGTCTACAGCACGCACTCGCCGTTCATGATCGACATCGACCGGGCCCACCGTACGAAGCTGATCGAGAAGGACGACCCAAAGCAGGGAACAGTACTGAAATCGCCCGCTGACGCCGATTCGTACACGCAGTTCCCGCTTCGGAGCGTCTTCGAACTCGACGTGATGGAGACGATTCTCTCGCGATCGAGGCTCCTGATCGTCGAGGACGAGACGACCTACACGTACCTCTACAACGTCTCGGAACTCCTCGAAAATACCGACGTCCGGGGGATCGACTACCGGTGGACAGTGCTGCCGATCGGGTCGCTGGCGAACGTCGATACGGTCCGAGAGCTCTTCGATGTGGCCGACCGCGAGGTGGCGGTCCTTCAGGAGGGCTCACTCTCGGATCAGTCGCTCCCGTCGGACGTCAGCGGAACCGCCGTCAGCGACCACACCGGCGTCGGGCCGAACGCGACGGTCGAGGACACCCTCTCGACGTCGTTCTATCTCGCGCTCGTCAGCCGGGCCTACGCCGGCTCTCTCTCCGATCGTCCCAGCCTCCCCGATCGGATCACCGAGGGAGCGCTCGGCGATACCGAGGGACCGATCGTCGAGCGACTGTCGGCGTACTTCAGGGCGAACGACATCGCCGACGGCGAGTTCGATCGCGCTCGGCCCGCCGAATACCTCCAGCGTCACCGCGACGATTTCGTCGCTGAGCTCGACATGGAAACGAAACGGACGTTCGGTAGGCTCGCCCGCGGGCTGAACTCGACGCTCGAGGACTTCGACGGCGGCTCCCGACGGTCGAAGTCGTTTCTGGGATCGCTCTTCGGCGGATGAGCGGTCGGCGCTTTCGGAAGGATTAAAAGATCAAGCGGCTTTTGTCCACGTGCGGGCCGGTGGGGTAGCTTGGTATCCTTCGGCCTTCGGGTGGCCGTAACCACGATTCAAATTCGTGCCGGCCCACTTTCTGCCCGCGCCTCAACGACCGCGAGCGACAGCGAGCGGTCCGGAGGCGCGTGGCACGATGCGACGGCCGAATTTGAAGCCTCCGAGACGCAGCGCGAGCGAAGCGAGCGACCGTCTCGGTTCGATTCAAATTCGTGCCGGCCCACTCCTTCCCGCATTTGTCAGGATTCACAATACGGGAGTCCGCCCTTTATAAATCCTGTCGCGTACCCGACTGTAGAGTTCATGCCATTGTATGCCGCTGATGATCAAGTAAGAGCAATTCTTCAAGAAGGAAAACTCCCGGCAGAAGTTGGATCACTTTCGCCAAGTCAATTAGAAGTTGCCTGTAATGCGTTTCTTCGTGTGAAGTTTGAGGGGTATTTCCCTACTCTTCCGATAGGTCACACACTTCCAGATGTGGATACTGTTGGGGGAACGAAAAATAAGCGAATTTTGGCACAAGTAACTCAATCTTCAAATCCAGAAGCTAAGCTCAACACACTTCAACAGTATACTGCCGGTGATACCCACTTGATTTTGTTCGGGTCATCTGATTCAGAACCCGACTCCTTAGGCGAAGTAGAGTACGTAACCGTTGAAGAAGTATTTGACACGCTGTATGCTGATGAACAGCAAGGTCGCCAAATGCTTGACCGGATGTTGAATCCAGTACGAGACGCTGAACAGACGTTCTGTCGATAAGGAATTTCAAAGGGTATCCCTTTCATTTCACACCGCATGAGAACCTATGACGTAATGCAGGTCTGCGAGAACGGCCACCTATGAGAAATTTCCTGATGAGCGTCAATCAGCTTGTGACCGATGCGGAGCCGATACAGCTCATCGATGTACGAATTCTGATTGTAAAGAACCGATTCAGGGGAAGCTGTTTGTAGAGGGTATTGTCTCACCCGGCGGCCCCGACCCGCCCGAACATTGTCATGAGTGCGGCCTGTTGAAGTACTGTCGAGTAGACGTTATTCAGGTCGCTCTACCTGCCTTTCAACTCTGGGATCTCATCACGAACTTGTGTGACGCGCTGTTTGACCGTGCCAGCGGATTCTGGAACCCGGTTGAATCGGTGGAGTGCGTTGATGTACAGTTGTCGACAGTATCACGTACCCAGTCCAGTTGCTCCCGCTGATGCTCGTTAGGGAACGACCGATACTTGAGGACGTGATCCATGCGTAGTTATCGATTGCGAGGGTGTGGGTACTTAATTGTGAGTTGTCTTTGCAGGGCGATTCACCCACACCCTACTCACTCCCGTTGGTCGCTCCTTGAGGGTGGGGCTTCTCGCCCAATCCGCTAAATACCAAAATCGAATATGGTGTTTTATAATCAGGACCGAGAAAATAACAAGTACTCCAACTAATCCTAAAAATATCCTCCCGGCCCCGGATCGAAAGCGATCTAATATACATCTCGGTTTATTTGGGTTATAAACCTTCTTCGAACAAAAATATGGTTTTAATTTTATATTAAAATGCAATAAAATACAAATATTTCGGAATGCATTTATCAGACCGGTATCGAGTTCGATTTGCGTAATGCAACAGAATCGAAGCAGACGACGCACTCTGGAACTGCTCGGAGCAACCGGTCTCGCTGCACTCGCGGGCTGTCTGGGAGATTCCGGCGAAGACGACGACCCGGAAACACCCGAGAACGGCTCGGACGACAGCGACGACGAAGCGCTGGACGGCGGACGGTTGACCGTTCAGGTGACGACTGACTCCGCCGACCCGATCGAGGGCGCGAGGACGACCGTCGCCGGCGGTGATCTCGAAGCCGAAGAGCGAACCACGGACGCCGACGGCGAAGCCGTCTACGAGGGACTCGAACCGGACACCTACGATGTCGAAGTCGAGACCGGTGATTTCGGCTCCGAAACCGGCGTCGTGCCGGTCGGTGAAGGGAGCGACGTCACCCGACCGTTCAGCTTCGAAACCTGAGTGGCGGCCTCCGGACGGGCGGGGGTTGACCCCGCCCGTTCGGTCCCGTCGAACACCACCTGTCTTTTTGCGTCTCCCCCTCCCAACGTCGGTATGAGCGACACCGGTGACGTGGATGCTGATTTCGAGGCGGAAAGACGGACGGCGCTGGAGCTGCTGGATGAGGATTCGGTGACGGCCTTCTATCTCGGCGTGGTCCACGACGGCGAGACCGCCGATACGACGTTCGCCCAGACCGCCGACGACCCACAGCAGGAAGGCCTGCAGGCGCTATCGCTGCTCGCGACTCACGTCCGGATCGTCGCCAACGAATCCGGCGCCGACCCCGCGACGGTCGCCGGGGACGCGGCGACGCTCGCAGGTCGGATGGAGGAGCTCTCCCCGGACGAACTGTCGGGCGTCAGGGACGGGGACGGGGAGTAGCGCGTTCGACACGGCGGGCGCAACGTTCAACAGACCGTCGCGAAAAGGGGGTGTATGGCCGAAACGCCGGACATCGAACAGCTGTACGTCCACGAGTCGATCGGAAACAAGATCCCGAAAGACGCGTTCGTCGACGCCCTCTCGGATCTCCCGCCCGGGGTCGAACTCGTCGGTGACGGCCACGAGTACGGTCGGACCGACGCGATCGCGTCGTTCGCACCCCGTCCGGAGTTCCTCGATGCGGGGTGGGTCCACTGTATCCGTGCCGGCTACGACGCCTTCGATACGGACGCCTACGAGGCGGCCGGCGTCGCCTTCACCAACAGCACGGGGATCCACGGAACGACGGTCAGCGAACTCGCCCTCGAGATGATGCTCTCGTTCGCCCGGCTCGGACATCGGTACCGGGACCAACAGCGCAAAAACGAGTGGGTCGAGCCGCCCTACGAACGCCCCTTTACGCTCGAAAACGAATCGATCTGCGTCGTGGGTCTGGGAACGATCGGCGAAGCGATCGCGACCCGCTGTGACGCGCTCGGGATGGACGTCACCGGTGTCCGCCGCTCGTCGGAGCCCGTGCCGGGCGTCTCGGAGCTTTTCTCGCCCGATCGGCTCGGCGAGGCGATCGAGGAGGCACGGTTCGTCGCTCTCGCGACCCCACACACGCCGGAGACGACGAACCTCGTCGGCGGACCGGAGTTCGACCGGATGCGGGACGATTCCTACCTGATCAACGTCGCCCGGGGCGGGGTCGTCGACGAGGACGCACTGATAGATGCCCTCGAGTCAGGTGAGATCGCCGGCGCCGGGCTGGACGTCTTCGAGACCGAACCCCTGCCGTCCGACTCGCCGCTTTGGGACTTCGAGGAGGCGATCATCACCCCACACAGGGGATCGGCGACGAACCGATACCACCTCGATCTGGCCGAGCTGTTCGGCGAGAACGTCCGGCGGTGTCTCTCCGGGGAAGGGTTGAAAAACCGAATCGTATAACGAGAGCCAGGGAAAGCCGCCGTTCAATCGAAGACGTTCTCGACGGTCCGTCTCGCGATCCGATCGGAGACGCCCGTGTAGTTGGCCGGATCGGTGAGTTCGGACAGCTCCTCCGCCGAGAGCGCCGCGGCGACGCGGTCGTCGGCCAGAAGGATCTCCTCGAAGGACCGGTCGCTCTCGTAGGTCTCCATCGCGGCGTCGTAGACGATGTCGTGGGCGGTGACCCGACCGACGGCGTCCGCCAGCGCCATCATCACCGCCTCGGAGGTGACGAGCCCGCCGTGGATGTCCATGTTCTCCCGCATCGCGTCGGCGTGGACGCCGAGCCCGCCGAGGGTGTCCCGGACGTTGTACAGCGCGCGATGGAGATAGAGGAACGCCTCGGGGACGATCGCGTACTCGGCGTACCACAGGCCGGCGTCGCGTTCGTCGTAGTTCTCGACGAGCGCCCCCATCGAACTCGCGTGCCCCTTCAAAAGCGCCGCCAGCCCGACGGTCCGTTCGCTCATCACGGGGTTGCGCTTGTGTGGCATCGTCGAGGAGCCGACGGCACCCTCCGGGATCGGCTCGGAGAGCTCGCCGATCTCTTCGCGGTTGAGCATCAACACCTGCCGGGAGATCCGGCTGAGCGTGCCGCCGATGGTCGCGAAGGTGTTGAGCAACTCGAAGAACCGATCGCGGGCGGCGAACCACGCCGTGTTCGGGACCGCGAGATCGAGTTCCTCGGCGAAGCGCTCTTGGACGTCGAGTCCGTCCTCGCCGAGGGAAGCCAGCGAGCCGACGGCGCCGAACGACTCGACGACGAGCGTTCGCTCGGCCGCCTGCTCCAGTCTGTCTATCCCGCGGGTGACCTCGTCGAGCCAGTCGGCGGCTTTGAGTCCGAAGGTGATCGGGAGCGCGTGGACGTGATGCGTCCGACCCATCATCGGCGTCTCGGCGTGTTCCTCGGCCAGCGCCGCCAGATACTCCTTGATCGTCGAGAGTTCCTCTCTGAGCAGTTCGATCCCGTCCCGGACGAGCAGTATCATCGCCGTGTCGGCGATGTCCTGACTCGTCGCCCCGTAGTGGATGTACTCGCCCGCCTCCCCGATCGCCTCCTTCCAGGTCTCGATTATCGCGACGGTGAACAGGTCGATCTCGGCGATCTTCCGTTCGACCTCGTCGAGATCGAGATACTCCAGCGAGGCGGTCTCGGTGATCCGCTCGGCGGCGGATTCGGGGATGACACCGACGTCGGCCTGTGCGCGGGCCAGCGCGGCCTCGGCGGCCATGAACCGCTCGATGTACTCCGTTTCGTTGAACACGTCCCGCATCTCGGGGGTGCCGAACGCGTTCTTGAACATCCGTCCGGTGGCGTGAAACATCGTTCGGGAAGAGTCTCGCGTCGCTCATAAAACGTTCGACAGGTCCGGGAACGAATCGAAAACAACGAAATCCCGAGGGCCGAGAACCGACGATGACCGTGGCCTCACCCCTCGAACGGACGATAGACATAACGGCCCTCGGCCCCGCTATCCGTCATGGATATCGACGAAGCGAGCGCCGCCTGCCGGGAGGTCGTCGACGAGGTCGGGTCGGCGGTCGTCGCCGATCGGACGTTCTTCGATCGGGTGCTGCTCGCGGTGTTGGCGCGCGGGCACGTCCTCTTGGAGGACGTCCCCGGAACCGGAAAGACGCTGACGGCACGGTCGATCGCGACCGCCCTCGGCCTCGAGTTCTCCCGAGTCCAGTTCACGCCGGATCTCCTGCCGGCCGATATGACCGGGACGAACGTGCTCGAGGAATCGACCGGCGAGTTCTCCTTCTCGCCGGGGCCGATCTTCGCGAACGTCGTCCTCGCCGACGAGATCAACCGCGCACCGCCGAAGACGCAGGCCGCACTCCTCGAGGCCATGGAGGAGGGACAGGTGACCGTCGACGGCGAGACACACCAGCTACCGACGCCGTTCATCGTCATCGCGACACAGAACCCCGTCGAGAGCGAGGGCGCGTTCCCGCTTCCGGAGGCCCAACTCGATCGCTTCCTCGTGAAGACGACGGTCGGCTATCCCGACCGTGACGGCGAAGTCGAACTGCTGTATCGCCGCTCGGGTCGGCGCGAGCGGAGCCCGAGCGTCGAACCCGTTTTGGATCCTCAATCGGTGCTCGAACTCCGCCGAGCTCCCGAGAACGTCCGCGTGGACGAGGATCTCTACGGGTACATCGTCGATCTCGCCCGGGCGACCCGAACGGACCGCCGGGTCGAGGTCGGCGTCTCGCCGCGCGGCACTCAGCGGCTCTTCGAGGCCGCCCGGGGGCAGGCGGTGTTGGCCGCCCGCGAGTACGTCACGCCGGACGACGTCGTCGAGATCGCACAGCCGATCTTCGCCCACCGACTGATTCTCACCCCCGATGCCGCAGTCCGCGACGTCGATACCGCGACCGTCGTCGCCGAGACGATCGATTCGGTCCCGGTGCCCACGATCGATTGATCGATCGGCGGGCTATCGAAGCGCCGCCACCAACGCGATCGCCCCACAGAGGAGAAACGCCAGCGCCGTGGTCGGCTGACCGCCGGCCATCCCGAGGAACGTCCCGTAGGCGATCGCGGCCGCGATCGCCCCGACGATGAGGCTCCCGCCGAGGTGTGCGAGCTCGTTCCGCCGGGTCCGCGCCTCGCGTCCGATCTGCTGTCCTAGATCGTGGGCGTGATCGGCGACGTCCCAGGCGACGACGGCCGAAAGCGCCGCGATACTGACTGCCGGCGGGGACGCGCCGAGACCCCCAGCGACGACGATCGCCAGGCCGAAGGCGCCGCCGGCGAGTTCGACCAGCGTCCGGGCGGCAAGAACCAGCCCCACGGTCACGAGAACGAGGCCGACGGCACCGAGTCCGGCCGCGATCGGGACCTCGCCGACGGCGAGTGTCGTCACACTGCCTGAGAGAACGACGAGCCCGATCGACAGCGACGGTGGCCGTCGTGTCGGTCCGCTCATCGCGACCACCGCCGTTCGGCGTGGGCGACGGCGACGCCGAGCGGCTCCTCGTCCCACTCGATCACGCGGACGCCGGCCGACCGGAGCTTCGAGACCCGAAGCTGTCGCTCGATCCACGCGAGCCCGCGTCCCGGCGTATCGTGTACCGTCGGGTCGGGCGATACGACCGTGACCAGGTGTCCGGCGGCGTCGAAGCTCCGGGCCGCCCGAACGATGGCGTCGTCACAGAGCGGCGAAAAGAGGATGAGCTGTGCGTCGGACGGAAGCCGTCGCCTGGCCCGCCGCACCCACCCGTTCACGTAGACCGATCCGTTGGCGTCCGACGGCGTCGCGGCGAACGCGGGATCGGTCGCGAGCAGCGTCCGAGCGCGTGCTCGGTGGTCGCTCCCGGCTCCCGGGCGGAGCCACGGATCCTCGGCACAGAGCGCAGCGAGGCCGACCCGATCACCGCTGTCCAAAAGAACGACGAACGTTCGGCCGGCGGCCTCGACGCTTCGCTCGACCGCGTTCTCGGCGTTCGGACCGCTCGCGAGATACGCCCGGCTTCGGCTGTCGATTATCAACATGACGGTCGCGGCCCGCTCCTCGCGGAGTTCCAGGGTGGTCAACTCGCCGGTTCGGGCCGTCCGGTTCCAGTCGACGCGTCGGAGCGGATCGCCGTGACGGTACTCCCGGAGCGAGTAGAACTCGACGCCGGAGCCCCCGACGTCGGTCGAGACGTGGCCGGTGTAATGGGTCGTCAGTCCGCGGAGCGGAAGGTCCGTCGTCCGCCCGAGCGGCGGGACACACGACAGCACCGACTCGGCCTCGACGCCGATCTCTAACTCCTCGGTCCCGGAGAGATCGCGGGTGACCGCGGTGGTTTCGGTCCACTCGTGACGACCTCGCGTCGCCGCCACCGAATAGGTGTACCGAACGCTGTCGCCGGCCGAAAGCGCCGTCGCACACCGCGGCGAGCCCTCGGTTACCTCCAGTCCGGGCGGGACGCCGTCGACGAGGCGCAGATCCAGCAGAGCACCCTCGCCGTCGTTTCTGACCTCGACCGTCACGGCGACCGCCTCGCCGGGCTCGGCATCGGCCGCCTCGACGGTCCGCTCGACGGCGAGTTGGGGTGTCGGAGCCGAACCGCCCTTCGCGGCGACCAGATACCCGACGCCGACGGCACCGCCGACGATCAACGCCGGCTGCCGGAGGACGATTCCGACGGCGGCGACGAACAGCACGACGCCGGCGAACCCGCCCCAGCGGTTCGTCTCGAGGCGTTTCACGACCGCATCACGGCCACGATGGCCTCGACGCTCCGGCGGGCGCCGATCTCCGAGACGTCGACCCGCCCGAGGAACGCCTCGAGTCGCAGCCGCGGCGGATACTGGCCGTCGACCGCGAGGAAACTCGCTGCGACCGGATCGTCCGTCCAGGTTCCGTTCTCGACGGCCGCTCTCGCCGCGTCGTGGTCGTAGCCCTCGTGGGTTACGAGCGCCCGAACCGCGGCCCGACGGATCCGGTCGCGAACTCCCCTATGGGAGGCTCGGAGCCGAGACTCGGCCGGGATCGCGGCGAACCGCTCCTCGAAGTCGTCGCCCGGGACCGCGGCCCGGTATCGCCGCTCCGGGTCGTCGAACGCGGTCAGCTCTCGCGACACGCTCCGTCGTCGGCTCACGTAGTATACGCCGGCAGCGCCGGCCACGATCCCGAGAAACGTCACGAAGAGATACCCGAGATCGAACGCGCCGGCGACGCCGCGATCGAGTATCGCGACGAACCCGAGCGCCACGGCGGCGACGCCGGCGACGATCGCCGGTCGCATCAGCGATCCGCCCCGTCCAGCTCCCCGTACGTCGACTCGACGCGCCGCAGAGCGGCTATCGCCCGTTGCTCGCGATCCTCTGTCGCCGTCCGACCGCCGTAGCGGACCTCCTCGAAGAGATCCCGCAACTCCGCGACGTCGTCGGGATCCATCCCGGCCTCGACGGCCGCACGCTCGAAGGCGGCCGGCGTCGTCGTGTCGGGCGATTCGAGGTCGAGCGCCTCCGTCATCGTCGCCCACGCACGGAAGACCTCGTTGTCGGCCGCGGCGTCGGCGGCGATTCGGTCGGCTGCCTCGCCCGCAGCGCGTGCGACTGCGGCGACGTCGGGAGACGAAGCCGACGCCGACCCGGGGCGGTCGATCCCCTTCTCGTCGTCACCCCGACTCGCGAGCACCACCGCGACGGCGCCGAGCAGCGCGACCCCGAGGAGGAGAAAGACGACGACGGTCGGCGCCGAGATCGCCGTCCCGCTCGCCTCGCCGGACCCACCGCCGCCCAAAAGCGGAAATCGGGTCTCGTTGGTCGGCCCGGATTCGATCGGAAAACCGGTTCCGGCGTCCTCCTCGCTCGAGTCGGAGCTGAGCGGATCGCCACAGAACGCGAGCAGCGTCCAGACGATCCCGACCGGGATCGCGATGACACCGCAGACGACGAACGCCGGAAACGGGTCCCCGCTGTCCCGATAGATGTACGCGAAGATCCCGACGAAGACGAGAGCGATCGCGGCGATAACGAACGGCTCCTGTAAGACGGGATAACAGATCGGACCGATTTCGCCGGTGAAGCCCCCGGGAACCAGCGGACCGGATCCGGCACCGGTGGTCGAGCCGTCGTCGGCCGTGCCGCTTCCGAAGCCGCTCCCGCCGTCCCCGCCGCCGACAGTGACGGCCGTATCGAGTGTCGCGGCCGCCGCGCCGAGCGCGACGATCGCGAGAAGGCCGACCGAGAGGGTGATCGCGGTGTCCCGATCCACGGTACGGAGTAACGTAAGACGGCGTATAGGGGTTTCGTCGCCGGAGAGGACACTCGCCGGTCCCGACCGATCCTGTCAGTAACCGAGCGACAACGCTCGGTTACCGACGAGGGCACAGAGGACGATCGCGAGCAGCGCCCCGAGGA
>CAZWZX010000021.1:0-19396 GCA_964638655.1 uncultured Natronomonas sp. | reverse complement strand
GCTCATCACGTTCCTTCTGGGCTTTCCGCTCGCCTACGCCGCCGTCCGGAAAGGTGGCTGGACGGGGAAGCTCATCGTGATCGCGACGCTTGCGCCGCTGACGATCGATCTCGTCGTCCGCTCGTTCGGGTGGTTCATCCTCTTGAACGACACCGGCGTGGTCCTTTCGACGTTGGAGATGATCGGGATCGTCTCCCAAGAGAACGCGCCACAACTGTTGTTCAACGAGGTCGGGATCATCATCGGCCTCTCACACGTCATGCTCCCGTTCATGGTGTTCCCGATCCTCAACGTGATGCACACGATCCCGGTAGAGCTCGAGGAAGCCGCACAGAACCTCGGTGCAAACCGACTCACCGTGTTCACGCGGATCCTCGTTCCGCTCTCGCTGCCCGGCATCACCGCCGGCGTCCTCATCACGTTCGTCGTCTCGTTGGCCTCGTACGTGACGCCCGCGCTGCTCGGCGGTAACGTCCGGGTGATCCCGGTCGTGATCACCGATACCTTCACCAGTACGACGAACTGGCCGTTCGCCAGCGCGCTGTCGATCACGCTCGTCTTCGTCGCGTTGCTCGTGATCATCGGTTATCAGCGCGTTCTCAAACAGATGGACTCCGTGGGGGGGATCTGAGATGGCGACCTCGGACGGCTCGAGATCGCTCCGGCTGGATCGGTTGGTCTCACGGGCGGGGTCGATCGGGTACAACATCCTGGTGTATATCACCGTCTTCTTCCTCCTGTTCCCGCTCGCGATCGTCGTGGTGGTCTCGTTCCAGGATTCGGCCTACGCCACGTGGCCCCCGAGCGGGTTCACCCTCGATCACTACCGGGGGATCATGGAGTTGGGATACCTCAATCTCGATCAGGCGCTGTTCGTGAGCCTCGAGTTGGCGATCGCGACCGGGATCGTCTCGACGACGCTCGGGGCGTTCGCCGCGTTCGCGATCGTCCGGTACGATTTCAGGTACCAGACGACACTGGAGACGATCCTCATCTCGCCGCTCATTTACCCGTGGATCGTCGTCGGGCTCGCCCTTCTCCTGTTTTTCAATCGCCTCGGGAGCGCGCTCGGCGTCTCCGTCCAGATGTCGTTCTGGACGCTTCTGCTCGGCCACGTGATCTTCACCGTTCCGTATCCGATACGGACGATCGGAGCGAGCCTGCAGAACTACGATCACTCCCTGGAGGAAGCCGCCCGGAACCTCGGTGCGACCGAACTCGAGTCGTACCTCCGGATCACGATCCCGCTGATCCAGCCGGGGCTCGTAAGCGGGTTCGTCTTCGCGTTTATCCTCTCGTTCAACCAGTACATCATCTCGCTTTTCCTCTCGGGATCGGGGACACAGACGATGCCGCTGGTGTTGTTCAGTATGTTCTACAATCAGGCGCCGGCGACGCTCGCGGCGATCGCGACGCTTCTGATGACCGGTATCCTCTCGATCATCTTCCTCATGGAGTATCTCTTCGGGATCAGCGAGTTCATGTAGGCGACTCGCGCCTACAGCTCTTTCATCCGCTCTTCGCGGAGCCGACGGGCTTCGTCGACGCTTTCCGCGTACGGTGACATCTCCTCGCGGAGGTGATCTCTGAGTTCGTCCGCGGAGAAAACCTCCGAATCGCCGAGCAACCGGACGAACGCCTGCAACTCCTCGTCGGTCAGTTTCTCGAAGCGATCGTTCTCGATCTTGTCGACGACCTCGTCGATGTCGATCCGTCCGATCGGGTCGACGTTGAACTCCACGTTGACGAGCCGATAGTCCGAGCCGGTGAGCGCCTGCTCGGCGCGGTTGACTCCCTCGGCGAGCATGTGTTTGAACGGCGTGTAATACCCCATCGTCCCGAGATGCAGGAAGGCGAGCATATCGGTCATGCCTCTGGTGTAGGCGTCGCGATGCTCGTCGTCCGGATCGAACACCATCTGGCGATCCCGCTCGTCGAGGTGTTCGAAGAGGATCGAGAAATCGAGGATCGCGTTCCGGACGCGTCGGCGGATCCGACTCCGCTTTTGTCGGCGGGACTGCTCGGTGTAATCGGACTTCCGCCCGAGCAGAAACTCCCGATCACTCTGTGTGAGCACGCCACGGCCCCGATCCGGGGACGTCGTCAGTGAATCGTCGTTCTCTATGTCATCCATATACAGTTATTGTAGACGGATTTATTTATTATTGTATAACTGAGGTCGCTTTGTCGTCGAATCATGCACCGTCTCGTCGACGCCCCCTACTTCGCGCTCGATCGGTTCGAGGACGACCCCGAGGGCTGCGGAGCCCCGGCGGATAACACCTAAACCACCGCCGCCGGTAGGGTCCGTATGTCCGATACAGAGTCCAGATCCGTCCACCGACTCGCCGAGATGACGTGGCAGGAAGTCGAGGAAGCCACCGAAGAGACCCAGACGATGCTTCTGCCGGTCGGCAGCACCGAACAGCACGGCCACCACCTCCCGCTTGGGGTGGACGTCTACATGCCGGAGTCGATCGCCGAACGCGTCGCAGCGCGGACCGGCTGTCTGCTCGCACCCCCGGTCTGGTACGGCGTCAGCCCGCATCACACGTTCAAACCGGGGACGTTCACCGTCGAGAGCGAGACGTTCCAGAGTTACGTCCGCGATATCTGTACCTCCGCGGCCGAGTGGGGCGTCGAGAACGTGCTACTGATGAACGGTCATTACCTCGCGCAGGACCCAGAACTCGAGGTCGTCGTCCGCGAACTAACGACCGAACACGGCATGCGTGCGTTCCACGTCCCGCTCGTTTCCGTCTTCGAGGACGCTGCCAAGGCGGTTCGCGGTGAGGGCGTCTCCTTTCACGCCTCCGAGTTCGAGACCAGCCTGATGCTCGAGTTGCGACCCGACCTCGTCCGGATGGACCGCGCCGAGTCGGTCGATCCGCCCGCCGAGTCGCTCCCGTTGACCGATTACGACGCCTACGGCGACAACCGCGTCGGGTGGGCGCTGTCCGCCGAGCGGATGGACGCGCTGACCCACACCGGCAACCTCGGCGATCCGAACGCCGCCACGGCAGAGAAGGGAGCGAAACTCGCCGAGGACGCCGTCGCGAACGTGACGGAACTCGTCGACGCGCTCGCCGAAACTGACGTCGACGGATCTCCGAAGAGCTAGACGACGTGGTTTTTCAGTCCCTCACCGGCCTCCAGACGGTCGAGGTTATCCCGGACGAGCGCGGCGATATCGAGGTAGAACTCCCGGTTCGCGACGGCGGCGTGCGGCGTCACGATCACGCCCTCCAGTTCCCAGAGCGGCGATTCTTCCGGTAGCGGTTCCGTCTCGAAGACGTCCAGTGCAGCGCCGCCGATCTCCCCGGACTCCAGTGCCTCAACGAGCGCGTCCTCCTCGACGACGCCGCCCCGGGCGACGTTGACTAGATAGGCGTCGTCTTCCATCGCCCGGAGTTCGGACTCGCCGATCAGATCCCGTGTCTCCTCGGTCAGCGGAACACAGAGGACGACGAACCGTGCGCCCGACGTCGCTTCTGTCAACTCCTCGGGTCGGTACAGGTCGTCGACCGCATCGACTGGTTCGGGCGATCGACGAACGCCCGCGACGTCCATCCCGAGACTGGAGCACCGTTCCGCGACGGCTCTCCCGACGGTGCCGAGTCCGACGACGCAGACCCGCTCGCCCGGCAGCGTAAAGGCGGTATCCCACTCGGGAAACTCCCACCGCCGTTTCTGCTGGTTACGTATGAAATCGTGAAGCCGGCGGGCGAGGGTCAACATCAGGCCGAGAACGGTATCGCCGACGCTGTCGCCGTGCAGGCCGGTGCTGTTCGTGAGCGTGACCTCCCGTCGCTCGTACTTCTCCAAGGGGAACTCCTCGATACCGGCGAGCGTCGTGTGGATCCACTTCGGATCGGCTTCGAGCAGCCGTGGCTGGTGGGTGAACGTCACGAACGCGTCACAGTCCTTGGGATCGGCTCCTTTTTTGGGATCGTCCCGGATCGAGACGAGCTCCGGGTCGATGTCGTTCAGCGCTTCGCGGAACGTCTCGAACGGAAAGTCGATGGCGGTCGACTCGTGGACGCCGATACGGTCGATGGACATACCGTAGCGTGGCCGGGTCGCCGTATCAATGTTTACGCTCCGGTTTTGCGCTGTCGAAACCGGATCACACCGACCGGACGATCCCGCCGTCGATAAGCAGGGACGTTCCGTTCACGTAGCTCGCCGCGTCCCCGGAGAGAAACGCGACGACGTCGCCGACCTCTCGCGGCTGTCCGACACCGCCGGTCGGGATCTCGTCGGGCCAGTAGCTCGCCAACCCCTCCTCGTAGGAGTCGTACTCGCCGCGCTCGACGGCGGCCTCGACAATCTCTCTGAGAGCCGGCGTCTCGACGGGGCCGGGAAGGACTGCGTTGACGCGGACGTCGGGGGCGAGTTCCCGCGAGAGCGTCTTCACGAGTCCGAGCACCGACATCCGGACCGAACTCGACAACACCAGGTCGGGAACCGGTTGTCGAACGGTGATCGACGTGATGGCGACGATCGATCCACCGCCGTTTCGGAGATACGGGCTCGCCTCCCGGACGAGTCGGACCGCACTCATCACCAGCAGATCGAAGGCGTGATACCAGTCCTCGTCGTCGACGTCGAAAAGCCCGCCGCTCGCGGGATCGCCCGTGTTGAGCACAAGGTGATCGATCCCGCCGAACTTTTCGGCGGTCGCCTCGACGAGGCCGCCGACCGCATCGCCGTCGGTCAGATCCGCGGCGTGACCGACGACCGTCCCGGATCCCGCTGCATCGACGTCTTCGACCGCAGCCTCCAGACGTTCCTCGTTTCGCCCGTTCAACACGACGTTCGCCCCGGCCGCGGCGAGCGACGTCGCCGCGGCCTTCCCCAGACCGCTGCTCGAGGCGGCGACGAGTGCGGTGTTTCCCTCCAGGTTCGGCGTTTCGGCGTTCGTGGGTGGCGCTTTCACGTCCGTGCTTCGTTTCCCAGTTTTTAAACGAGATCGGTCCGTCGCTGGGCTTTTGCCCCCCGGATCTGAACGTCAACTCATGTCCTCTGATCGAACCGTTACTATCGACGCGGATCGGCTCCGGGAACGCTTCGACGCCTACAGCGAGATCGGCAGAACGGAAAACGGCGGCCTCCATCGACTCACGCTCTCGGATGCCGACCGCGCCGTTCGCGATCGGTTCGTCGAGGATCTCGAAGCTGTCGGCCTGGACGTCCGGATCGACGAACTCGGCAACACGTTCGGTCGCTATCCCGGCGGAAACCCGGACGCGGCTCCGGTGTTTATCGGATCCCACCTCGACTCACAGCCGTACGGCGGCCGATACGACGGCCAACTCGGCGTTTTGACCGCACTGGAGACCGTCGCCGCGATCGCCGAGGCGGATTTCGAGCCGGATCGACCGATCGAGGTCGTCAACTGGACCAACGAGGAGGGATCGCGGTTCCAGGTGTCGATGATGGGCAGCGGCGGGTACGTCGGCCACAAACCGGTCGAGGAGTTGCTCGAAGTGACGGACGGGGACGGGAACACGGTTCGGGACGAGCTCGAGCGGATCGGATACGACGGCGACGCGCCCTGTGAACCGCCGGAGACCGGCGTCCACAGCTATCTCGAGATACATCCCGAACAGGGACCGGTACTGGACGATGCCGGGCTTTCCGTCGGCGTCGTCGACGGCGTTTACGGGCTCGCTTGGCTCGAAGTCACCATCGAGGGGAAAGCCGATCACGCCGGCCCGACGCCGATGTCCAACCGCCGGGACGCGCTCGTGGCGGCGACGGACGCGATCTCCGAGATCAACCGTCTGCCGGGCGGACTCGCCGAGGACGCCGTCACCACTGTCGGATCTATCGGCGTCGAGCCGGACTCGATCAACGTCATCCCGGAAACCGCGACGTTCACCGTCGACGTCAGAAGCTACGACGACGACGTCACCGATCGGGGCATCGACCGGATCGAAGCCGAGATCGCCGCCGCCAGCGAGCGCCACGGTGTCGAATACCAAATCGAACAGCTCTCGCGGCATCACTCGATCGCGTTCAGCGAGACCGTCCGTTCGGCCGCCGATCGGGGCGCCGAAACCGCCGGAGTTGAGACGACGCACCTCGTCAGCGGCGCCGGTCACGACGCCCAGCATCTCCAGTCGATCACGGACTCGGGAATGTTGTTCGTTCCGAGCGTCGACGGACTCACACACTCGGAGGCCGAGTTCACCGAGTGGGACGACTGCGTTGCGGGGGCACGCACTTTCGCACGGACGACACTCGAGCTCGCGACGAACGGGGGCGACTGATCCGCACGCTCTTCGGGGATGGACGGGCGACCCGCCCGGCTCTCTGAGGTAGTTTTATCACCGCCATTTGCGTTGGTCCGATCCGATGACAGACGACGATAGAGCGGACGCGTCGACGAACGAGCCACTTCCGGAGCTCTCCTTTGCCGGCATCCCGACGTTCCTCAAATCGGACGAATCGGCGATCGACGATCTCGAGGACGCCGACGTCGGTGTCCTCGGCGTCCCCTTCGACGGCGCGGTATCGAGACAGCCCGGCGCCCGGTTCGGCCCGGCCGCGATCAGGGAGGCCAGCGGCTGGTACGCCTACCTCGGCGGGTACAAACACGGACTGTTGAACGTCGAAACCGACCGGATCGTCGATTACGGCGCTCTCGAGATCCGCGACTGCGGCGACGTCGAGACAGTCCCAACCAGCATCGAACGCACCCGTCCGCGGATCGAGCGGGCGGTCGAGGGCGTCGCCGACCGGGCGTTCCCGCTCGTCCTCGGCGGAGATCACTACGTCACATACCCCTCGTACCTCGGATTTGCGCGCTCGGTCGAGGAACCCGTCGGCGTGATCCAGATCGACGCCCACACGGACACGGTCGATTCGAGCTCGCTGTATGGGGAGCATTTCCACGGCTCGCCGATGGCCCGGATCGACGACTCCGAGTACGGCGATTACGGGGCCCACGCGATGATCGGCATCCGCGGCTACGAGGGCCCCGAGTTCGCCGACATTCCCGAAGAGCGCGGACTCCACGTGAGCTACGCGGACGACGTCCGCGATCGAGGTATCGACGCCTGCGTTCGTGACGCGATCGATCACGTCACCTCCAGCGTCGAGCACGTCTATCTGACCGTCGATATCGACGGCGTCGATCCGGCCTACGCGCCGGGGACGGGGACGCCGGAGCCGGGCGGGCTCTCGAGCGCGCAGCTCCTTCGGGCGATGGACCTACTCGGCGACTGTGAGGCGATCGGCGCGATGGATCTCATGGAGGTCGCCCCGAAGCTCGATCCGACCGAGTCTACCCAGCGCCTCGCCGCGAACGCGATCGTCCGATTCCTCGAATCGCGGTTCCTCGAGGACGCCTCCGGAGAATCGCGGTAACGAATGACAACCCGACGCAACCTCGGTCCGTACCGGATCGGATCGCTCGCCGAGCGGCTCAATCTCGACGTGGCGGCCGCCGAAGCGGAGGAGTTCGCCGCCGAAATCGCTGCCGGCCTCGACCGGTATGACGACCTCGAAACGCTCGTCGGTGACGGATCGATCGTCTCTCGGGAGACGCCCTCGGGCGTGGCGTTCGATCCGGGACCGGATCAAGACCCGCTAAACGCATACATCTCGACGTTCTCGCTTCAGGCCGACGACGCGAGCGGTCACGAACTGGACGGCCTGTCGGTCGCCGTCAAGGACAACCTCGCGGTCGCCGGCGTGCCGATGACGGGCGGATCGAAGGTGTTCGAGGACGCGATTCCGACGCGGAACGCGGCCGTCGTCGACCGGATGCTCGACGCCGGTGCCGAGATCCCAGGCAAGACGAACATGGACGAACTCGCCTACGGACCGACCGGTGAGACGAGCGGCTTCGGTCCGATCGCGAACCCGCTCGACGGATCGCGGGTCGCCGGCGGCTCCTCGGCCGGGAGCGCGGCGACGGTCGGCGCGGGGACCGTCGACGCCGCCTTGGGGACCGACACCGGCGGCAGCGTTCGGATCCCGGCGTCGTTCTGCGGGCTGGTCGGCGTGAAGCCCACCTGGGGGCTCGTCCCCTCGGACGGGCTCGTGCCGCTCGCACCGACCTTGGACACCGTCGGTCCGATCGCCCGATCGGTCGAAACCGCCGCAATGGTACTCGACGTGATCGCCGACGGTCCGGTCCACTCGCCCAGTTCCGACTCCGGATCGTTCGCCACGGCGGTGTCCGAGCAAGCACCGATAGAGTCGTTTTCGTTCGGCGTCGCCGAGGAGTTCTTCGGCGACCACGTCTCCGGGGGAGTGAGTGCGACAGTCGAGGACGCGATCGATCGCGTCGAATCGGCCGGCGCGACGGTCGAGCGGGTCTCCCTCCCGATCGTCGATCCCGCCGAAAGCGTCTGGGACGCGATCGCGAACGTCGAGTTCGCGACGTCGTTTTTCACTTCGCTGGCGTCCGTCGGCCGCGGGGAGACGCCGGATCTTGGCTGGCAGGCCGCGGCCGCCGAGGCGGTCGACGCCCGGAGCGGCGAGTTCGGCGACGTCGTTCGGAGCGAGGCGATCGAGGGCGCACATCTCCTCGATCGGTTCAACGGTCGGCCCTACGTTCGCGCCCGAACCGCCTGCGAGCGGCTCGCCGAGCGAGCCGAAGGGGTGTTCGATCGATACGACGCCGTCGTGACGCCGACGATGCCGGTGGTCGCCCCCGAGATCGGTGCGTGGCCGATCCACGCCTACGCCGAGGGTGAGTCCGAGCGGACGCCGCTTTCGATCAACGTCCGACCGGTGAACCTCCTCGGTGCGCCGGCAGTCACGTTGCCGTGCGGCGCTGTCGATGGAGCCTCGGTGGGGATCCAGTTCGTCGCGGCACCCGGCGAGGATCGGACGCTCCTGGAGATCGCCTCGGCGTTCGGGGCGCTCTATCCTTGACCGATCAGATTTCGACGCCCGGAACACGGCAACACCTAACACCCCCGGACCGCTCTCCCCGATATGGCGATGGATCACGTCACCGGACTGCAGTGTGTCGTCTGTGGTGCGACGTACGACGCCGATGAGGCCATCTACACCTGCCCGAAACACGAAGGCGTCACCGGGGTCCTCGAAGTAACCTACGACTACGACGTCGTCGACGATCGGTTCGAAGCCGATCTGGACGGGACGATCCCGAGTATGTGGAAGTACCGGGCCTTTCTCCCGATTCACGACGACGCGACGCCGGTCACGTTGAACGAAGGTGGAACGGAGCTGTACGACACACCGCGGTTGAGCGAGGAGCTCGGCCTCCGCGTCCGAGTCAAGGACGACGGCCGAAACCCGACCGGCTGTCTCAAGGACCGCGCGACGAGCATCGCGACGACGAAGGCACGCCACGCGGGTCGGGAGATCGTGATCTGCGCCTCGACCGGGAACGCGGCGGCGTCGCTGGCTGGATACGCCGCCAGAGCCGGGCTCGAGGGTCGGATCTTCGTCCCCGAGTCGGCTCCGGAGGGGAAACTCGCGCAGCCGCTCGTCTACGGCGCCGACGTCCTCGCCGTTCGGGGGAGTTACGACGAGGCGTACGATCTGACGATGGCGGCGACGGATCGATACGGCTGGTACAACAGAAACGCCGCGATCAACCCGTTCCAGATCGAGGGAAAGCGGACGGTCGGACACGAACTCGCCGAACAGACGCGGGGTGACGTCCCCGACTGGGTCGTCTTTTCGATGGGAGACGGCTGTACGATCGCGGGCGCCTGGAAGGGGTTCAGGGAGTTCTACGAACTGGGTTACGTCTCCGAGACGCCGTCTATGCTCGGCGTCCAATCGACGGGAGCCTCGGCGATCCACGACGCGTTCAAAGAGCACGACGACGTCGACGAGATCGCCGAGACGGTCGCCGACAGCATCGCCGTCGGCCGGCCGAGGAATACGATCAAAGCGTGTCGAGCGCTCGAGGAAAGCGGCGGCGACTCCGTTCTCGTCGAGGACGGGGCGATCCTCGAGGCCGAGGCGCTGTTGGGTCGGACAGAAGGGATCTACGCCGAACCGGCCGGCGCTGCCCCGATCGCCGGGGTCCGAAAGGCCCTCGAGGAGGGGATCGTCTCGACGACCGACTCGGTCGTCGTCGTCACGACCGGATACGGCCTCAAAGACACCGAGAGCGCGAAACGGGCCGGGGGATCGGTCGTCTCGATCCCGCCCGAGATCGACGCCGTTTCGGACCGGTACGCCCCGGGTCGCTGACCGGAGTTCGAGACGGCGGCCGCTCGCGTGCGAAACCGACTTGTCGGCGGCCGTCGGAGCACCCGTGTGCTCGACGTGCTCGAATCGCGGACGCCGCCGATGGTCGCCCTCGGCGTCGCCGTCCTCGCCGTCTCGACGAGCGCGATCCTCGTCCGCTGGAGCGAGGCCCCCTCGGTCGTTTTGGCCTTCTATCGGGTGTTGCTCACGACGCTTCTCGTCGTCCCGTTCCTCTTTACCCGGTACCGGGGCGATCTCGCCGCCTTCGAGCGACGCGATCTGCTCATCGCCACGCTGACGGGGGCCGCCCTCGCAGTCCATTTCGCCGCGTACTTCGAGAGCCTCGCGTGGACGAGCGTCGCCGCGAGCGTCACGCTCGTCCAGTCACAGCCGCTTTTCGTCGCGATCGGTGCCGCGCTCTTTTTACAGGAACGGATCGGCCCGCGGCGTGCGGGCGGGATCGCGATCGCCGTCGCCGGCATGGCCGCGATGTCGGCCGGGGAGTTCCTCGGGGGCGCCGCAGTCGCGGGTGCACACCCCCTCTACGGTAACGCCTTAGCGGTCCTCGGAGCGGTGATGGCGGCGATCTACGTGCTCGTGGGTCGTTCGCTCCGTCAACGCGTCGCGGTCGTCCCGTACGTTCTCGTCGTGTACACAGCCTGTACGCTCACGCTTCTCGCGGTCGCGCTGCTGCAGGACCTCCCGCTCGTCGGGTACGACCGCCGCGAGTGGATCATCTTCCTCGCGATGGCGGTCGGTCCCGGACTGTTCGGACACACCGTCGTCAACTGGGCGCTCGAACACGTCGAATCGGCCGTCGTGAGCGTCTCGCTTTTGGGGGAGCCGGTCGGGGCGACGATCCTCGCGCTCGTGTTGCTCGCAGAGGCTCCGGGACCGACGACCGTCGCGGGCGGGATCGTCGTCCTCGCCGGGATCTACATCACGGCGGCGGCACGGACTTGAGCGCCGTGTCGCAGCCCGGCGGAACTACTCCGCCCTCGCCTCACGGTGGGCCGCCGAAACGGCCTCCCGAAGCTGTGTTCCGTCGTCGGCGTAGGCGAGGTGAGACGAACAGCCACAGTCGGAGGCTCCGAACCCCTCGATCGGTTCGGACGGTAACGCCCTCGCGACCGCACACTCGATGTCGACGTTCGGGGTTCTGACGTCCCCGCGGATCGAGGCGCGCTCCGAGCCGAGGAGATAATCGATGTGCCAGTGCCGCGTCGGCCGCTCCCCGGCGGCAAGTTCGTAGTGTCTGTCGACTCGGCCGAACCCGCCCGTTCCCTGAGCGCTGCCGGTGTAGGCGTACCAGCCGGCGGGGAGTTCGTGCTCGCCGAGCGCCCCGACCGTGACAGTCGTCTCCCGCGTGAGTTCGACGACGAGCGTGTACGTGCCTCCGGTCACGGCCGTCGGTTGGTACCGGTCTCTGTAGTAGCTATCGGATTCGCCGATCGCCGAGCGGGACGGACCCGCCATGTTTTTGCGTACCGCCGTCCCAGACCGTCGTATGAAGGAGTCCCTTTTGGATATCCTGTGTTGTCCGCTCGATAAAGGCGAACTCGAACTGGAGATCATCCACGAAAACGACGAGGAGATCCTCGAGGGCCGGCTCGTCTGTACGGAGTGTGGCGAGGAGTATCCGATCGAGGACGGGATCCCGAACCTCCTGCCGCCGGACATGCGCGACGAGGCGACGGCCTGACAGCAGTAGCCTTTTTAACCGCTCCGGGAGAGAGAGCCGATGTGACGGATTCGCTCGCCGTCGCGGTCAACCGTGACGGTCTCCATACGCTGGACGTACCCTCCTCGTTCGAAGCGGCCGGTCCGTTCACCGTCGAGGTCAGAAATTACGGCGAGGCCGCCCACGTCCATCTCAATCTCGACGATCAGCTCTCGGAGATCGCCGCGATCCGGGCGACGAACCACTACATCGAAGGGGGCGAGCGCAGGCTGATCGATATCGAAACCCGCGATCCCTCGACGTGGCCCGCCGAAACCGTCCGGGGGAAGCTCAAGGTCGTCGTCGCCCACGGGCAGCGAACCCGGTACGTCGACGTGGCTCTCGATCGATCGGCCGTGAAAAACGAGGTGCGGGTCGATCCCGACCTCGGGACTCCGGACGCCGATCGGGAGTCCGAACTCCCGCCGATGGTTCGGCTGTTGCCGATCATCGCCCTCGGAAGCGTGGCCGTCATTCTGGCGGTCGGCGCGCTGTTCGCGGTC
Organism: uncultured Natronomonas sp.; assembly: GCA_964638655.1. Classification (GTDB taxonomy): domain Archaea; phylum Halobacteriota; class Halobacteria; order Halobacteriales; family Haloarculaceae; genus Natronomonas. The sequence goes on along the minus strand of CAZWZX010000021.1, from coordinate 6,985 downwards.
GAGAACCTCGCGATCCTTCTGGGGATTCTCTCGCTCGTCTCCGCCGGGGTGTGTGCCGTCGCCGCCTACGTGTTACTCGGTTGAGGGCTCATCCGTCGGCACGCCACAGAGCCGCCCCCCGTCGTCGAACAGTTTGGCCCGCAGGAACCGTGCCCGATACCGGTTGGCGCCCTCGTAGATGTCCGCCTCCCGGATCGACTCGGCCTCGCCGTCGGCGACCGCGTCGATGATCGCCTCGAGCTGTTCCTTTTCGCTGGGCGTCAACTCGAACTCGTAGCGTCTGGGCTTTTCGCCCTCCAGTTGCGTCCACTTGCGGGCCGCCGTGATCACGAGCGAACAGGGCTCACGACAGGGGAACTCCCCGGCCCCGCCGTCGACATCGAGGGCCGTTTCCTCGTCGTATTCCCACTCGCGACGTTTCAGACACTGGCTATCGTCACAGCACGCCTCGGCGACCCAGTTGACGTGTTCGTGACCCTCGCCGCGGTCCCACGTCTTGATCACGCCGTAAATCCCGCTCTGCCGTTCCATGGTTTCCCGCCAGTGATCGACGTCGAGTTCCCCCTGGCGCTCGAGGTACCAGTTCGCGATCGTCGCCGGATAGACGTACTCGGCGGTTTCGGCCAGCGCCCGCCCGTCGAGATCGACGAAGACCCACCCGGCCGATAGGCTCGGCGCGGTCTTCAGCGGCCGATAGCGCCCCCGGTCGTCGTGTTTCACGAGTCGTCTCGCCGCCAGGGGGTCAGTCTGTACGTCGAGACTGTCGATTTCGTGATCGGCGTCGGCCTCGTTTCGAACGGTGTACATCCGGTGACCGTCGGACTCGAGGGTGATCTCGATCCGAAGCTGCCCCCACGAGGCGACGATGCCCCCGTCGGCCATCGTTTCGTACCGCTCCGGGACGGGCCGATCGTCGGCCCCCTCGAGCCACCGCAGAAAGGCGCCTTCGGTATCGGGACGATCCCGGGCCTCCCAGTAGTGCCAGTTCGAGACGAACCACGGGTTTTCGGCCGCGATCGTCCGAAACTCGGACTCCGAAAGCGACTCGTGTGCCCTATCGGGGGTCTCGAACAGATAGCCGTCCCCCCCGTGTTCGACGGTGAGTCCGTCACACTCGATCCCAGACCCCGCGGCGGCAACCAGCGCCTCGAGTTGGTCGTCGTTCACGTCAGTCACCCGCACTCGCGTTGGCTTCCGGTTCGGTTCGACGACGGATCGTCTCGATCGCGTCCCCGACGGACGCCCCCGCGTCGGCGGCCCGTTCGATGACGACGTCGGCCAAGAGGGCCTCCGTTCCGACGGCGCCGGCGTACCAGATCCGGTGGCCGTCGACCTCGGCGGGCGTCTCCCAGCCGGTCCGGTAATCGTCGGTCAGACCCATGTCTTCGGGAATGTCCTCCTGCGTGTGGTAGCCGTCGGCGACGAAAAGCGGCACGACGACGATGTCGGTCGTTTCGAAAAACTCCGTCACGTCGTCTATCTCCGGGTCCTCGTCCATGAACAGCGCTTTGACCTCCTCGAACTGTCCCGTCTCGGCGATCCGGTCGGCGTGGAGATGGACCGCCTTCGCCGAGTTCTCGTTCCGTTGGGTCCCGTGACCGACGACGGCGAGTGCGAACCCCTCACCGACGTTAGCGTCGCCCGTCACCGACTCCGTCCGCCGAACGATCACGTCGCTCATCGCGTCGTGAGTCCCGACGGGTCCACAGTAGTGGACCGTCTTGTCGACGTCGGTCGCTCGAAACGTCGCGTGGGTCGCGCTCGTCCCGTCGGAGTCCCACTCGTCGAGATCCCACCCGTCGAGCCGGAGTTCCCTCGGGATCACTTCCTCGGTGAAGTACCCCTCCGAAATGAAGAGGGGAACGACGTACACCTCCTCGCTTTCGACGGTTCGAAGAACCTCCCGGAACGACGGTTCCTCCTTCCAGAAGGCGGTCTTGACCTCGTCGAAAACGCCGGTTTCCCGTATCGTATCGGCGTGATCGTAGGTCGGCGTGCTCGCGTCCGGGTTCAGGTGCGACCCGTGTGCGACGATGACGAGCGCTTGCATATCTAAAGGGTAGGGGACGGCGGCCTTAGTGGCTTCGGGAACCCGAAGCCGAACCCCCCGCCCTGTTCCGACTTCCGGGATCGATAACGCCTTGTCCGACCACGCCGATCGGCCGCCATGACGATCGCATCCGAGACTCGCTCAGCGGTCCGCGAACGCCCGTTTCTCTACGACGGACTCAGGGCAGGCGTAATAAATTACACCGCCGCCGCACGGTTTCTCGATATCGGCGATACGGATGCTGTCGCGGCGGCGCTGCGTCGGTACGCCGAAGAGCTCGACACGGAGGGGACGTCCGAGGGTCACGTGAGCGTTTCGATGCGATCGGGCGTCGGAGAGGCCACAGAGGGGGAACACCTCCTCAGTGTCGGCACGAGACGTTTCGGGATCGAAAGCGGCGAGTACACGGCGATCGTCGCGACCGGCGATCTCGGGACGGCGGCACTGGGGGCGGTCCTCGGACGACTCCGGACGGCCGGAACCGAAGTCGTGGCGGCCGGCGGCGCCGAGGGGACAGTGACGGTCGTCGTCGAACGTCGGGCGGCTCCGGACGCGCTCCGGATCGTCGAAAAGGCCGTGTAACGTCCCGGCAAGCGACGCATTGAAACCGTACCCGGGCTTGATCTCGACAATGACGCTCCGTCTGACGAACACGCTCTCGGGCGAACGCGAACCGTTCGAACCGGCCGACCCTGACGACGTTCTACTGTATTACTGTGGGTTGACCGTCTCGGACGCCGCCCATCTCGGACACGCCCGAACGTGGACGCACGTCGACGTGATACACCGGTGGCTCGAACACCTCGGGTACGGGGTTCGACACGTCGAGAACATCACCGACGTGAACGAAAAGATCGTCGCCCGCATCGGCGAACGCGACGACGGGGGGACGCTCGGCGAGAGCGAACTCGAGGTGGCCGATCGCTTCATCGAGCGGTTGCTCGCCGACATGCGATCGCTCAACCTCAAACGCGCCGAGGTGTACCCCCGGGTCTCCGAGCACGTTCCGGAGATCATCGAGCTCATCGAAACGCTCATCGAGCGGGACTACGCCTACGAATCCAACGGATCGGTCTACTTCGACGTCACGGCGTTCCCGGAGTACGGAAAGCTCTCGAATCAGACGCTCGAGGACGTCGAGACACAGGGACAGGAAAGCGAACGCGAGGAGAAACGCCACCCGGCCGACTTCGCGCTGTGGAAAGCCGGCGGCGTCTCGCCGGAAACGGTCGCCGAACACCGGCACGACGACCGGAGTTACACGGCGGACCCGAGCGGGGAAACGTGGGACTCGCCGTGGGGCGTCGGCCGTCCCGGCTGGCACATCGAGTGTTCGGCGATGTCGATGACGCATCTCGACAGCTCGATCGATATCCACATGGGGGGCCGAGACCTCGTCTTCCCGCATCACGAAAACGAGATCGCACAGACGGAGGCGGCGACCGGCGAGACCTTCGCCCGCTACTGGCTGCACGCCGACCTGTTCCGCATGGACGACGAGAAGATGTCCTCGAGTCTCGGTAACTTTATCCCGGTCTCGGAGGCGGTCGACCGTTTCGGCGTCAATCCGCTCCGGATGTTCTTCGTGTCCGCCTCGTACAACTCGACACAGACCTACAGCGAGGCGGCGATCGAGGAGGCCATCGAACGGTGGGAACGGATCGAAACGGCCTACGATCGGATCACGGACGCACTCGACAGTCCCGCCGCCAGAACCAAGGCCGATTCGCCGCTCGGCGACGCCGTCGACGGCGCTCGCGAAGCGTTCACGGCGGCGATGAACGACGATTTCAACACCCGCGAGGCGCTCGCGGCGCTTCTCGATCTCGTCTCCGAGGCCAACCGACACCTCGCGGACAACGAAACCTACGATTACCGGAGCCTGCGCCGGACCGTCGAAACGCTCGAGACGTTCGGCGGTGACGTGCTCGGCTTCGATTTCGACGGGACCGCCGACGGCGACGTGACGCTGGCCGGCGAACTGGTCGAGCTGGTGTTGGATCTCCGGGAGGAGGAACGCGAAGCCGGTAACTACCAGCGCGCCGACGAACTCAGAGACGATCTCGAGGCGCTCGGCATCGATGTGCAGGACACCGACGAGGGGCCGACGTACCGGCTGTAGCTGTCGCTATCCGACGACGATCGGGCCGATGAGGACCCCCATCAGGTTCGCCCGCCGCGCGCCGAACCTCGCCGGAACCAGACCCACGAGCGTCGCGGCGAGGTACGCGCCGATCCCGACGGCGCCGGCGAAGAGATACGAGATCGCCGCGAGCGCACAGAGCAGTCCGACGGAGAGCCGTGTGGGATCGAGATCCCCCACGACGGCGAGGTATCTGTCGCCGATCGCAAGGACGCCGAAAGCGCCGGCGATCGCCCCGAAGGCAACCCCGACGAGCAGATGGGGGACCGAAAGCGGTACCGAGGCGGCTTCGACGGCCACGAGAACGCCCGTTCGTGGCGATCCGAGGGCTACGAGTGCGAACAGCGCGAAGATGGTGTTGGCGGTATTGACACCCGACGTCGTGACGACGAACCCGCGAGCGCCGTACCGGCCCGGAACAGCGAGCAACGCGAACGTCGCCGCGATGGCGCTCGAGACGGCCGGTACGTAGCCGACGATCGCACCCGAGAGCGTTCCGATCCCCGAAAGACCGAGGAGGCTCCGCTTGGAGGTCGTGACGTTCGGATCGCCTTGGGGCGGGACTCCTTCCCCTCCGATCGCGTCGATCAAGACGGGGGCGCCAAAGAGCCCCGCGAAAAGCGGCGCGAGCATCCCGCCGGCGGCGAGCGGCGCGGCCGGCGAGAGATCGAGCGTCGCGATCCCCAAAAGCGCGCTGAAACCGAACGAGACCGCGGCGACGAGTTTCGCTTCGGATCCCCGCTCGGTCAACACGAGCCCGGCGGCGACCCCGCCGAGAACGATCGAGAGGTTCGCCCGGACCGTCGGCCAGAGGGCGGTCATCGCCCGCGTGATCGGGATCGCCAGCGGAACCGCCAGAACGACCGCCGCGGTGCTGCCGAGCGCCGACAGCCGGAGCGCCTCCCGACCGCGTCCCTCGAGAACTAGCCGATGGCCCGGCAACGCCGCGACCGCCATCGCCGGGTCCGGGACGCCGAGCGCGAGCGTCGGCACGATCTCGAGGAACGTGTGGGCGACGCCGGCCGCGAGCATCGCCATTCCGATGTATAAGGGCGGCCCCGGGATCGAGGGCGCGACGCCGGCAAGGAGCAGCGCCATATTGTTCGCGTGAAGCCCCGGGACCAGCCCGCTTACGGTGCCGAGCGCGACGCCACCGCCGACGAAACAGAGCGCGATCGCGGTCGCCCGCGGGGCGAGGGTGATCTCCATCGAGGCGTTCTGGTCCCGTCACGATATATAAACCTCCGTGGGCGATGGCGTCGCTACGCGCAAAAATAAAACGGGAGAATCGGATCGGCGAACGGGAGGAGCGGCGTTAGCCGAACAGCTCGCCGAGGCCCTCGCCGCCGTCGTCGTCTTCATCGTCGTCGTCTTCCGCTTCCGCTTCTTCCTCCTCGCCGTCGTCAGCGTCGTCGGCCTCGTCGGCCTCGTCAGCCCCTGCGTCGTCGGCGGCGGCGGCACCGCCCGCTCCGCCGGCCGGAACCGCGGCGGCCGTCTCGATGGCCTCCTCGACGTCGACGTCCTCCAGCGCGGCGACGAGCGCCTTCACGCGGGATTGTTCGACGTCGACGCCCGCTGCCTCCAGGACGCCCGTCAGGTTGTCTTCGTTGATCTCTTCGCCGGTCTCGTGCAGAATGAGTGCTGCGTAAACGTATTCCATTGGTAATCACCCGAACATGTCGCCGAGCGCATCGCCGCCGTCGTCGGCGTCGTCCTCGGCATCGTCTTCGTCAGTCGGTTCCTCAGCCGCATCCGCTTCGGACTCGTCGTCCCCGTCGCTGTCTGTCGCGTCGTCCGTCGCCCCCTCGTCGGGAGCGGGTTCGACACCGCGGAGCTCCTCGGGGAGCGCCTCGTCGTCGTCGATCGCCGCCGCCAGCGAACGCATCTGTGCGTCCGCCTTCGAGACGAGATCGTCGGCGAGATCGGGGCTCTCGATCGCCGCCGACAGGCCGACCGATTTGGCCTCGCCGGCCGCCTTCGCGAGCATCGACGGCACGGTCCGTGCCGTCGGGTACTCCGCGTTGATCGAGAGGTTCCGCGCGGCGCTCGAGGCCGCTTTGAGGTCCGCGACGTACTCCTCGATGTCGATGTCGAGCTCTTCCGGCGAGAACAGCACGCCTTCGGAGACGACACCGCGGAGGTCGAGCCCGACCTCTTTGGGCTCGATACCGAGTTCGCCGAGCACGTTCGCGAGGTCGACCGAAACCTCCTCGCCGGCGGAGAGCACGGTCGAATCCTCGACGACCTTGATCGATCCGCCATCGATTCGAGCGTTGGCACCGACCGTCTGGAGTTCGCCGACGAACGGCCCCGGGTCGACGCCGGTGTCGCCTTCGGGAATCACGATATCGTTCGGCGCGACCTCCCCGGCGCCGATCGGCGCGGGCGTCTTCGACTCCTCGAGTTGCTGATAGAGCCCAAAGGGGTTGTCGTTCGTCCCGATGAGTCCGACTTGGCCCTCGACGTACTCGGTGAGGGCCTCGAGGCCGTCGTCGACCTCTTCGAGGGCACGTTCCATCAGGGTGTTCCGCGAGACGCGCAGCGCGGCGACGCCGTGAAGCTCACGACGCATGTCCTGCAGTTGGCGGCTCGGGATCCCGGTGATATCGACGACGCCGACCGACTCGTATCGCTCGAGGAACTCGGCCAAGGCGTCGGTCTCCTCGCGTTTCCACTGTGGGATCGTCTCGGTTTTGCGTTCGGCCTCGGCGCTCATGCGGGCACCTCCACCGCCGGCCCCATCGTCGTCTTCACGTACACCGAATCGATGTTCTGTGGACCTTTCTCGAGGT
>CAZWZX010000020.1:3245-19733 GCA_964638655.1 uncultured Natronomonas sp. | reverse complement strand
AGAATCACTGTGTGAGCCGCTATAACCGTGACTCAGCATCTATTCAACAGAGCAGCTATATCCGGTATATAAATATACACTATGCTTCAAATATCCAGTATATAAATGAAAGCCGACATTCATGTCACTCGGCATGGTGCGCTTGTCACGGGCACTTCGGGACAGCGGACTGTCCGTCCCGGTACAACGGACCGAAGAACTGGGGACGCTATCGCCTTTTGAATCGGATCAGCTGTCTTCGCTCTGTAGCTCGTCGACGACGTCCGCCGGCATGCGTTCCCGTATCTCGTCCGGGATCGCGGCGGGCTGATCGGGCGACACCGGGGGGTCGACCGGATCGAGATCGAACGCCGGACCGAACAGCTCCAGCGCCGTTCTGATCTTCGACCAGTCGTCGTTTTCGGCCGCGTCCCGGAGGCTCCGGGTGGGCGCCGCGAGGATCTGTCCGACGATCGCGTCTGCCATCGACTCGAGGACTTCCTTTTCGGTCTCCGAGACGCCGCTTTCGCTCTCGCTTTCGAGTTTCGAGACCGCGGTCCGGAGCTCTTGGGCCTTGATCCGTTCGGCGCCCTCATACATCGCCCCGATGACCTGATCGGCCCGTTTGCGCTTGTACTGACTGATGAGGTGTTCGAACTCCTCGTCGATCATCGCTTCGACGGTTCGTGCGGCCGCTTCCCGTTGGGCTCTCGTCTCGTCGGTGAGCGCTTCGATCGCGTCGATATCGTACACGGAAACACCTTCCAGTTCGTCGGCAGCCGGCGGGATGTCACGCGGCTGTGCGATGTCGATGACGTGCGTCCGTCCGGCGGTCGCGAAATCCTCGGTGTCGACGACGTACTCCGAACTGCCGGTCGCCGAGATCACGACGTCCGCGTCGGCGGCCGCCACCGGGATCGCTCCCATGCTGACGGCCGAGGCCTCGGTTTCGAGCCGCGCCGCGATGTCTCCCGCGCGAGAACGCGTCCGGTTGGCGATGACGATCCGGTCGGCCTCGCCGTCGAGCGCCTTCGCGGTCAGTGTCGCCATCTCTCCGGCACCGATGAGGAGGGCGGTCGAACCCTCTAACTCCCGCTTCGATCCGATGAACCGGACCGCGGCGGAGCCGATCGAGAGTGCGCCTTCGTTGATGGCCGTCTCGGTACGGGCGCGCTCGCCGACGTGGAGCGCTTTGAGAAGCGCGTCGTCCAGCACCGGCCCGATCGCACCGACGCCCCGGGCCGTCTCGTAGGCGTCTCTCACCTGTCCGATGATCTGGTCTTCGCCCAACACGAGCGAGTCGAGGCCGCAGGCGACGGCCATGAGGTGACGGAGGCTCTCTTCGTGGTCCAGTTCCTCGACGACGTCCCGATCGACGTCGCCGAGATACGCGTCCAGCGCCTCCCTTCCCACATCGGGCGCTCCGGTGACGACGTACGCCTCCGCCCGGTTACACGTCTGGATGACGAACGCCTCCGAGACCCCCGGTCGATCGATAAGCCCCTCGAGGGCCGCACGCTGTGAGTCGGCCGCCGCCCGCTCTATCTGTTCGACCGTCGCGTCGCTGTGTGAGACGCTGACGCCGACGACGAGTTCAGTTCGCGTTGTCACGTTCGATCACCCAGCTCCGCCTCGACGACGGCCTCCGCCGCTTGCCGAGGGTTAGAGTCACCCCTACCTAAATCCTTCCAAACCGCCGTCGACCGGACAACCTCCCGGACCGCCCGTCGCCTCGGTTCGGGTTCGACGCCGCGATCCTTCAGCGACTGACGGATTTCGGCCGTCAGTTCGGCGAGCTCGTCGGCGCCCTCGATCTCCGCTTCGATCCGTTCCCGAAGCGTTTTCGAGAGCGCGGGGCTCCGCCCGCCCGTCGAGACGGCGACAGTCACGTCGCCGTCCCTGACGGTGGCCGGAACGACGACGCTGTCGATGTCGCGCCCCCCGGAACGGTCAGCCCGGTTGACGAGCACGTTTCGCGTCCGGGCCGCGGTCTCGATCGCCTCGTTCACCGCCGTGTCGTTCGTCGCCGCGACGGCCAACGCCGGATCGGTCCGATCGAACCACTCCGGAACGCCTTCCGCGGTCGGGGCGGCTCGAACTCGCTCCGCGGTGCCGTAGTCGTCGGCGGGGAACTCGGGGCTGACGACGAGGACGGCCGCCTCGCGGGCGAAGCGTCTGGCTTTCCGGGCACCGACCGAACCCCCGCCGAATATGAGCACCGTCTCGTCCGTAAAATCGTGATACAGCGGGATCATCTCACTGCGTGTTGGCCTCGGCTCGCTCGTCGAGCCTGATTCCGGTCTTTTTCAGTATCTCCGTCGAGAAAAGCGAGTCCCAATCGTCGCTTCCGACGTCCCAGTGCTCCTCCATGACCGATCTCACCTGCCGGATCCGGCGGTCGCTTTCGGCCTCGCTTCGACCGTGCGTCATCGCGAAGAAGTTGTACGGCCAGACGCCCTCGTGTCGCGGGCGCTCATAACAGTGCGTCACGAACGGAAGCGACGCGACTTCGGGCCCGACGGTGTCGAGCAGTTCGTCGGGGACGTCCCAGACAGTCATCCCGTTTTCCGTGTAGCCGAGCGCGTAGTGGTTCGGGATGACGCCGACGCGGCGCACTTTCCCCTCCTCGTTGAACCGTTTGATGGTCCGAGCGACCCACTCGGTATCGGTGTCGAGCCTTTCGGCGACGTCGGCGTACGGCGTCGCCGTGATCGGGAGTCCCCCCTGAATCTCGACGACGAGATCGCGCTCCTCGGGCGTCAACGTCCCCCGGACCGTCGGCTCGACCGCCGGACCGAGATCGGAGCAGTCGACGTCGCCCTCGGGGATCGGCCCGTCGAGCAGGAACTTCGCCTCGACGCGGAACTCCTGTCGCTTCGGCAGGTTGTACGTTTTCTGGCCCGTCTCGCGTTCGATCTCCTCGAGAACCCGATCGACGGCGTCGGAATCTGCGACGGAGACGACGAACCACATGTTCAGGTGCGGATGCTCCCGACGGTAGTTGTGAGCGACCTCCCGGTGGGCGTTGACCGCCGCCTCGATCTCATCGAAGCGCTCCTCGGGGGCGTGCATGGCGACGAGCGTCGCGGCGCCGCCGATCTCCGCCGCGTTGATCAACGCCCCGAACCGCGTCAGCGTCCCGTCCTCATCGAGGGATCGAACGCGTTCGAGCAGTTCCTCGGCGGTGATCTCGATACCCCGGTCACGGAGCGCGGCGGCGGCCGGCTCGAACGGTCGCTCGACGACCGGGAATCCGCCCTGATACGCGTTGATGACGGCGCGATCGATCCGGTCCAACCCGGCGCTTTCGGTCATTACTCCCGTAAGGGCCGTCAGCAAAATAAGCCCCTCGTTCGATGTCACTATCGGGGAACGGCTCGATCCGACAGCCGGACTGCTCCGGGTGAACTCTCCGACCCGCGACCGCCCAGTTGATATCGGCGGTGCCACCGGCGCGAAGCCGGGGAACCTCGTTTCACTCGTCCGTTCGCGTATGCTCGACGATACGGTTCGTTTCGTCGGCTCTGCGTGCGACTCCGACCGTCAGGGCGTGATACGCGTCGGCGAGCTCAGCTTCGATCGCGACGTCGTCGATGCCACCGAGGACGACCACGTCCGAGAGGACGTCAGCGACAGCGTGTGTGACAGCCTCCTCGGGGGAAGGGGCGAGATACGGCGTCGTCGCCGTCGTAACGTCTTCGATGGTTCGAGCGGATGCGCCCTCGGGAGGAACGCTCAGCGAGATCGACGCGTTCCGATACTCGAGAGAGAGGTCGACGCCGGTCCCGTACTCTTTGGGTGTCAGCGTGATCTCGCCACCGTTCGCCGAGTGCGAGACGGGTTCGTTGACGGTGGTCCGCGAACCGCGGTCGAGCGAGGCCGTTCCGGCCCGCTCTATGGCCTCGGCGAGTCCCGGGTTCGGAAGGCCAGCCGGATGTCCGACGACCGCGTCCGGTCCCGCTCCTGTCGAGTAGCAGAACCGATGTTCCGGCCGCGCGAAATCCCACGAATCAGCCGTACCGACGATGTCGGCCGCCGTGACGCCACAGAGCCGAAGCGGTCCAAGTACGTGTTCGACGATGAACGTCCGCGTTCCTGCCTGTAGGTCCACACGGACGTCCGCCTTCCGTATCGTCTCCAGCGTCGCCGGCACGCCGTTGATCCGGATTCCCTCCTCCTTTGTCGGGAGGACGTCGACGAATTCTCCGGCCGCCCGCTCCGCAACGGTCCTCATGTTGCTCCCTCCCAGCACGTCGCCGTCCGCTGTAGTACCGCCTTCGCTGCGCTGTAGGCGTCCGAAGTGAACGGTCCTTCTCGGCGACTGGTTCCGAAAGCTAGCTTGTTACACGTCGGCAGCCGGTCGAAGCGGTCGGCTCCGTTCGATAGCCACTCGTATCGGTACTCCCCGAGCACCTCCTTACTTGCGTCCTGGAGTATCCCTCGAATCCGTTCGTCTGGATCGGAACGCTCGACGCCGGCGACGGGATCGACTTCGACGGCCGTGACTCCGTTTATATCGAGGAACCTGTCTCGGACCGCCTCGTGGCTCGTTAGGGGGGTCGTCGACAGCTCGAAGCGAACGGTGAGCTCCGCTCCGCCGGTAACTTCAGATAGCTCGTAACTCGACATTCCGGTGGTGAATACACCGTCTTCGTCGTCCGCTACGGGATAGTGTTCGTGTTCCGGACGGGCGGCCTCGAGAACTGTTTTCAGTCGCTCGCCGTCCACCGCCAGCCGGGCGTCACGGCCCCCCGAACTCCGAGAGAGAGTTATTCGAACGATCGCACGCCCGGTAGAGACGGTCCCGAGGGCCCCCTCAAGCGGCTCGAGAACGATCCACGGTCCCGACGCCGTCCGATCGACTTCGGGGTAGTGCAGTCGGATTTCCGGCGAAACTTTCGCTACCGAGGCCGCGGCCGCGAGGTGACCGGTTGCGGCAGACGTTTCTCCGACGTAGGCCGGCTGACCCTCGACGGGCGAACGCCGGACACTCCCGGCCCATTCCTCCCCTTCCGATACCGCCAGAACGTTTATCGACGTTCTGTCTCCCTCAGGCGTCCCCGAGTTCACCCAGTCCGCGATGGTATCGATGGACGGCAGTTCACTCATCCAACGCACCCATCATCTCCGCCGTTGCGGTCGCCATGACCTTCGCCGCCGTGACGACCTCCTCGATGGGGACGTACTCGTCGGCGACGTGGGCCTGTTCGAGCAGACCGGGGCCGTAAACGATACACTCCTCGATGCCGGCGTCGTTGACAATAAAGCGTTGATCGTCCGAGCCCGGCGAGACGACGAACTCCGGCGGGCCGTGGAACGGCTCGATCTCCTCGGCGTACACCTGTGCGAGTTCACAGTCCTGCGGAACGATGGCCGGCTCCGCGAACATGATCTCGTCGTATTCCACAGTAGCGCCAGTCGCCGTTCTTGTCGCATCCATCAGCTCTTCGATCTCCGTCCGGGCGGAGTCGACGGTCTCCTCGGGAACGAGAACGCGGTAAAACGTCATCGTACACCGATCGGGAATGACGTTTTCCGTGTACCCCGCATCGATCATCGTCGCCGATATGTCCGCGCGATTAGACTCCTGTGGGACCACCGGCTCATCGGTCGTCCGCTCGTGTAGTGTCACCTCGTACTCCTCGATGCGCGTGAGAAAATCGTTGGCGGCCATTATCGCGTTGTGCCCGTCGTGGGCCATACAGCCGTGTGCCTCCTCGCCGTGGACCGTCACAGAGAACTTCAAAACACCTCTGTGGCCGAGACAGACGCGAGAGGAATCGAAACACTCCGTGTAGACGCAGTAGTCTGTGTTCTCCTGTGAGATGTAGCCCTCCCGGACGAGCTCCCCGACGCCGGTGAAGCCGCCGGTCTCCTCGTCGACGGTCATGCTCTGGGTTATCGACCCGTCGATCGGAACGCCGAGTTCGGTCAAGGCGTCCACCGCGAGGACGCTCGCCGCGATGCCGGATTTCATGTCGCTTGCGCCTCGAGCGTACAGCCTGTCGTCCTCGATGACGGGTTCATACGGGTCCCGCGACCAGTCCTCGCCGGCCGGAACGACGTCGAAATGGCCGGTGAAGTGAATATCGGTTCCGCTGTTTACCTCGCCCATGCGAGCGAGAACGTTTACGCGCTCGTGTTCCGTTCGCTCGGGGTAATACCGCTCGACGACCGGATCGGGAACCTCGAGCAACGACACGTCGTAGCCCCGTTTCGAGAGCTCTTCGCGGAGGAACTCCGCACCCTCCCGGTACCGCTCACCCGGTGGGTTCTCCGTCTCGATACCGAGAAGCTGCGTCAGAAAATCGAGCCCCTCTTCACGCCGGGATTCGACTGCCTCCCGTATATCCACTCTACTGGCCATGGATTTCACCGAAACTCCCGCTCACCGGTATGATTGTACAAGCCGTACGCATGGTTTTGTCCGTCGGAATCAAAACGGAGTCCGGTAGTAAGCCTTCCGGACACTAGTGGTTTCTGCACGGGCACCGTTGAGGCGACCCGACGACGAATCGGCCCCTGCTCTACGGATACTCGAGACGAGGCTTCCCGGTGCCGAGTTCGACCCCGAAGTGGTTCACTGCACGTCGGCGGTCGTAAGCGAACGGAACGACGCACTCGGATACTGCTCGAAGCCGTCGATTCGGTCCGAAACCGTCTGAATGCGCATCGGGTAGTGCGTGTAGATGGAGACGGCTTCGGTGTAAATATACTCCTGAATGTCCCGAATGATGTCACCGCGAACGTCGGGATCGAACTCCGTCTGTTGATCCTCCAACATCCCGTTCAACTCCGCGTCGTCCATGTTCCAGACGTTCAACGCGTCGGGGTGGTGCAACATGAGCAGCGTCTCCGGATCACCGAACCACGACCATTCCGACACCGCGACCTCGTAGTTCCCCTCCAGTTGTTCGGAGAAGAACGTTTCGCCGTCGAGCGCCTGGATCTCGACGTCGACACCGATCGACTGCCACTGATTCTGCAACAGCGTGGACGTCTGTTGGTGGCGCTCCGTCGTCGACGTGAGGATCTCCAACGAGAGGTCCCCGTGTCCGGCCTCCTCGAGCAGGCTCTGTGCTTGGTCGGGGTCGCCGTTGGGGTGGTTGAAATCCTCGAAGTCGTCGGCGTAATGCGGAAGCGATGGCGGCAGGATGGATTTCGCCGGTTCAGCGGTGCCGTCGGTGGTCGCTTCGAGGATCGTCTCCTTGTCGACGGCCCACGCTAAAGCCCTCCTGACGTCTCTGTCGTCGAACGGCTCGACGGCGAAGTTGAAATCGACTCTGGCGGACTCGACGCCGGGCATCATCTCGACGCTCACGCCGTCGGCCTCCTGGACGCTGTCGACGCGGGCCGGCGGGATGAAATCGACTAAATCGACCTCACCGGTTTCGGCCTGATCGGTCTTCGTCGTCTCGTTCGGTAGAACGCGGAACTCGATCTCCTCGATGTTGGGGTAGCCGTCCTGCCAGTAGTCCTCGAACGCGCTCAGGACTGCGAAGTCCCCGGACTGCCACTCGTCGAAGACGTACGGACCGGTTCCGATCGGGTTGGAGTTGTAATCTCTCCCGTGTTCCTCCCAGGCGTCGATCGACATCGGCCACAGGACGGCGTTGACACCGTTGTAATAGAACGCCGCGTAAGGGTCCTCACCCATGTCGAACCGGACCGTGTGGTCGCCCTCGACGACGACGTCCTCGATCGAGTCGACGTACTGTTGGCGGGGGTTGTCGTTCTCGAAGAACCACTCCCAAGTGAACTGGACGTTCTCGGCCGTGAACTCCTCGCCGTTGTGGAACTGGACGTCCTCCTCCAGGTGAAAGACGATCTGGGTGTCGCTTTCCTCGACCCAATCGTGGGCCAACTGTGGCTCCAGCCCGATGTCGGGGTTCAGGTCGACGAGGTTGTCGTACACGAGTTCGTAAACGAGATTGGCGTCGAAATCCGTATTGAGCGCCGGCAGCAGGTCCCATCGGTCGGTGTTGACACCGATAACGACACGGGAGTCTTCGGGGTCTGCCTCATCGCTGCCGTCCCTGCCATCCCCGTTACCCGGGTCGTCCCCCAGACAGCCCGCGAGCGCACCCATCCCACCGATACCAGTCAGCTTCAAGAACTGTCGTCGTTTGGATCCCGTTTTCAGCACCCGCTCGTGGCCGTCTGTTCCGTCTGCCATGGCGGCCGATAGCTATCCACACAGTATAACCGTTTCGGTGAACGCCGTCGAAAGCGTATCTACGAACTCCGGAGAGAGCGGGTGATTTAGGGGTCGTCGTACAGATGACAGGCGACGGAGCGGCCGTCTTCTTCGAGGAGATCCGGATCCTCCGAACGACACCGATCCATCACTTCCGGACACCGCGTACAGAAGTTACAGCCAGTCGGAGGTTCTCGAGGGTCCGGGATCTCTCCCTCAAGAATGGTCCGCTCTGCCTTCCGGACGTTCGGATCCGGATCGGGGATCGCACTCAAAAGCGCCTCCGTGTACGGATGCCGAGGGTCGGAGAAAAGCGCCTCAGTCCGCCCGGTCTCCACGATCCGGCCGAGATACATGACAGCGACCCGATCGCAGATCAGATTGATGACCGAGAGATCGTGACTGATAAAAAGCACCGCGAGTTCGCGCTCCCGTTTGAGTTCGTCCAGCAGTTCGAGAATCTGAGCCTGAACACTCACGTCGAGTGCGCTCGTGGGCTCGTCGGCTATCAGCACGTCCGGATCGACCGACAGCGAGCGAGCGATACCCACCCGCTGTTTCTGTCCGCCGGAGAGTTCGTGCGGGTAGCTGTGTTTGATTTCGGGGTCGAGCCCGACCTCCCGAAGCAGCGAGTCCACTACGGTCGACGTCGGTCGACCGCTCTCGTCGTGTTTATCGACCGCGTACCCGAGTGTCTGACTGATCGTTTGCCGCGGGTTGAGCGACGAGTTCGGGTCCTGAAACACGAACTGGAGGCGTCGGCTTCTCTCGGTGATTCCGAGCGATCCGAGCGGTTCGCCCTCGAACCGCACCTCACCGTCCGTTCGGTCGGTTAACCCGATAAGTAGCCGCCCGAGCGTCGTCTTCCCGGATCCGCTCTCACCGACGAGTCCGAGTGTTTCTCCCGCCTGGAGCTCTATATTGACCCCATCGACAGCCTTGACCGGCGGGGAGCCACCGGGTAGAAGCCGGTCGAGAAACGACGACGAGTCGACGAACTCCTTGCGGAGCTGTTCGCCTACGAGAAGCGTTTCGGTCGAACCGCCGGGGTCGCCGACCGACCTGTCCGGCTGCTCTGTCGGCAGCGGACCGATCTCGTCGCTCCGGACGCAGGCGACCCGTCCGCTCCCTCTAGTCCCCTTCGCTGGCTCCAGCGGTGGGTCGTCGCCCAGACACTCCTCGGTCGCATACTCACACCGAGGGGCGAAGTTACAGCCGCTCGGACGTCTACTGGGGTCCGGGACCCGACCCTCGAGCGGGTCCGGTTTCGTCGCCCCGATGCGGGGGATCGACCGAAGAAGCCCGGACGTGTACGGATGCTGCGGCCGGGAGAAGACCTCCGTAACGGATCCACTCTCGACGATGCGTCCGCTGTACATCACCTCCACCCGTTCGCAGCTCTCGGCGACGACACCGAGATCGTGGGTGATGAGTATCAGACCCATCTCTTCCTCGTCTACGAGCTCCTCGAGGAGATCGAGTACCTGCGCCTCGATGGTCACGTCGAGCGCCGTCGTCGGTTCGTCGGCTATCAGTACGTCGGGCTGACAGGAGATCGCGATCGCGATCAGAACGCGTTGACGTTGCCCTCCCGAGAGTTCGTGGGGATACGATTCGAAAACGGACTCCGGGTTCGGTATCCGTACCCGATCGAGCAGCGCGATCGCGCGTTTTCGCGCCGCATCCCCCGAGACACCCTGATGTGCCTCGATCGTTTCGACGATCTGCGATCCGACATCGAGAACCGGTGTCAGAGACGTCATCGGGTCCTGAAAGACCATCGCGATCCGAGCACCTCGAACGTTCGTCATTTCCGATTCGGAAAGCGTCGTCAGATCCCGCCCGTTGAGTCGGACTGATCCGTTTTTTATGCGTCCATTGGACCCGAGTAACCGCATTATCGAGCGGGCGGTGACGCTCTTTCCCGACCCGCTCTCACCGACGATGCCGAGTCTCTCTCCGCTTGAGACCTCGAAGCTCACGTCCTCGATAGCGGTGATACCGCCGGTATCGGTCGCGAATTCGGTCGTCAGATCGGTAACTTCCAACTGTGTTTCGGTCGTCATGATCAGAACCTCCGTTCGGAGTCGTCGTGTGGATCGAAGACGTCCCTGATTCCGTCCCCGACCAGATTGAACGATAGGACTGCAATGAAGATGGCGATCCCCGGGAACAGGGAGATCCAAGGAGCGTCCGAGAGATACGTCGTCCCCCTCGCGACCATTTCGCCCCACGACGGTGTCGGCGGCTGTACGCCGAGACCGAGGAACGACAGCGCCGCTTCGGCGATGATAGCAAGCGCCATCAGGAGCGACGCCTGGACGAGCAGCGGCGAGAGCGAGTTGGGTAACACCTCCCTGAAGAGGATATGCCGCCGCGAGTAGCCGAGCGCTCTGGCGGCGTCGATATACGCCTCCTCTTTGACGCTGATCGCCGAAGATCGGGCGATGCGGGCGAACTGCGGAGTGTAAACGATCGCAAGCGCGATGATCACGTTCCGGAGTTCGAAGCCGAGCGTCGCGACCACGCCGATCGCGAGAACGAGCGCCGGAAATCCCAACAGCATATCCACGAACCGCATCAAAACCATCTCGATTCGACCGCCGAAGTAGCCCGCGGCGATCCCTATCGTCGAACCGATCGCCGTCGCGGTCAGAATGGCCCCGAGTGCGACCTGCAGCGATATTTTCGTGGCATAAATCGTCCGTGCAAGGATGTCTCGACCGATGTCGTCCGTCCCCATCGGATGGGTTGCGCTCGGCGGTTCCCGTGGCATTCCCGCGGGATCGTTCGGATTGTGGAGCACCGACTCGACGACGGCGTACCCGAACACGACTTCGTCGATATAGGTCAGGAGGGAAACGACGGCCATGGCGAGAATAAATACCATCCCGATGACGGCAAGCCGATGGTTGCGGAACGAACGCCACCCCGTTCGGAGCTGTGACCGGTTTCGGGTATCGGAGTCTTCGACACCACTCGATACCGTCTCTTCGGTTCGATCCGAACGGCTCACTGTGCGCTCACCCGCGGATCGAGAAACGAATACAGGAGATCGACGACGAGGTTGATAAGCACGAAAAGCACCGCGACAGTCAACACAGCACCCTGTACGGTGGGGTAATCCTGCTGTAACACCGCCTCGAAGATTAGCCGGCCTAATCCGGGCCAAGCGAAGATCTCCTCGACGACGACCGTCGCCGAGAGGAGATAACCGAACTGCAGTCCAGCGACCGTCAACACCGGGAGCAGCGACTGCTTCATGAGATGTTTCGTCAATACAACACGCGAAGAGATCCCCTTCGATTTGGCCATCAACACGTTGTCATTATTGAGATTGTCCAGCAGCGCCGATCGAGTCTGTCTGGCCAAAACCGCCGCGAAGGCGGTTCCCATCGTCAACGCCGGGAGGAACACGTGTCGAAGCGCAGCCAGCGGGTCGTCGGTCGGCGAGACGTAGTTGCCGGCCGGCATCACGCCGAGCTGGACCGCAAAAAAGTAAATCAACAGCAGCCCGAGCCAGAAGTTCGGGATCGAGACCCCGGCGAGGGCGGCAACGGAGACGCCGTAATCCGTCCCAGTTCCCTCGTTTAGGGCACTCAAAACGCCTGCGGGGATCGCGATCAGTAGGGCAATCACCATCGACGCGACCGCCAGAAACAGCGTCGCCGGCAGCCGTGAGAGGATCAGTTCCAGTACGGATTCACTGCGGGTCAACGACTGGCCCAAATCCCCCTGCAGGACGCCCTCCAGCCAGACGAAATACTGCACGTAAACGGGTTGATCGAGACCGTACTGCCGGCGGAGTTCGGCGATGTTCTCCTCGGTCGCCTGTATACCGAGCATGTTGACGACCGGATCGCCGGGGGCGGCCTGTACGATAACGAAAACGATGACCGACACGCCGAAGAGAACCGGTATCGTCTGCAGCAGTCGGAGTACAAGATAACGACCCCAAGAGCCGGACATATCCCCCCTTTCCAGCCGATGGTAATATAAGTTGATACCCACTTACGGACAATCGAGGAGAAAGCCTCGCGCTTCAGCGCGGCGAGGAAGTCAACGGGAACCGTGTCCTCCGGGAAGATATTTATCGGAGAAACTCCAAACGAGTTCGAAGATGGAACTGTTAGACACCGCGGTCGTCCCGGAGCACGCCCACGAACTCAAGCGGGAAGCCAGGGAGTTCGCCGCAGAACACATCGCACCGAACGCCGCCGACCACTACGAGTCCGGGGCGTACCCGTGGGAGATCCTCGAGAAGGCGATGGACGCCGGTCTCGTCGCACAGGACATCGGCGAGGAGTACGGCGGGAGCGGGTGGGACCTCCATCAGATCCTCGCCGTCGCCGAGGAGTTCTATCGCGCCGACGCCGGCATCGCCTTGACCCTCCAGCTTGCGAGTTTCGGGACGGCCATCGTCGAGGAGTACGGCAGCGAGACACAGAAGGAGACGTACCTCCGCCCGGTCGCCGAGAACGACCAACTTTCGGGGCTCGCCGTCTCCGAACCCGAGACCGGCTCGGATCTCGCCGGCATGGAGACGACGGCCGAAAAGGACGGCGACGAATGGGTCCTGAACGGCGAGAAGTACTGGGTCGGCAACGGCGTCGAAGCCGACTGGGTCACGCTCTACGCCAAAACCGGCGACGACGAGACGAACCGCTACGGCAACTTCTCGATGTTCATCGTCCCGACCGACACCGAGGGGTACGACGCCGAACACGTCCCCGAAAAGATGGGCTTTCGGGCCTCGAAGCAGGCCCACATCGAACTGAACGGCGCTCGCGTTCCGGAGGAGAACCTAATCGGCACCGAGGGGGCCGGATTCTACATGCTGGCGGAGTTTTTCAACTACGGCCGAATCGTCGTCGGGGGGCACGGGATCGGTCTCGCCGCGGCGGCCATCGAGGAGGCCGCGGAGTTCGTCCACGGCCGACAGGCGTTCGGCCGGAACGTCAGCGAGTTCCAGGCCGTCCAGCACATCCTCGCGGACATGGTCACAGAGTTCCACGCCGCCAGGACGCTCAACTGGCAGGCGGCCGACCGCGTCGCCGACAACGACGCCGCCGGCCACTGGGCCGCGATGGCGAAAGTGAAATCGACCGAGACCGCTACCGCCTGTGCCGAGCGCGGCATGCAGCTCCACGGCGGCCGGTCGGTGCTCACCGAGAACCGGATCGCCCGCGTCTATCGCGACGTCAGAGTGCCGGTGATTTACGAGGGGGCAAACGAGATCCAGCGCAACCTCATTTACAAACAGGCGCAGTGGTGATCGGAACCGAGATCACAGTTCGCCGCTCATCGCGTCGAACAGCCGCCCCTGAAGCTCCTTCCGTCCGTTGCAGTTCGGCGCCCACACCGGCAGGGTCGCCCGCCCGCCGCCCATTCGGGCGTGGCCGCCGGCGCTCGCCTCGGGGATCACGTCGAGCGCCCGCGAGACGGTTTTCCCCATGTGCACTCTGTCGTCGCGTGACCGGCCGGAGACGTGCAGCTCGCCGTCTCGCTCGCCGGTGATCACGGCGGCCGTGACGCCCTCAAGACGGACGAGTTCCTCGGCGGCGACCGGCAGCGAGTCGAGGTTCGAGACCGCCCCGACGTGGCTCACGAGAAACGACCCCTCGACGGTCCGATCTGTGATCGCCCGGGCTTTCACGTCCAGCGTCTCGCCGTCGACCTGCGGGTTCGCGATCCGGTCCAAGGCGTCGGAGTCAGCCGCCGGGAACAGATACGCCGCCGCGTCGAACTCGGCGTGGGTACAGCTGCGGGTGAAAGACGTCGTGTCCGACTGGATTCCGTACAGAAGCGCCGTCGAGAGCGTCGGCGTCAACGCCCGGCCGTCGGCATCGGCTCTGTTCGACCAGCCGCGCTCGCGAACGTAGTCGGTCACGATACTCGCACAGGAGCCCCGATCGGTTCGGATGTCGGTGAACTCCGACCCCTCGCCGTTCCCGGGGTGGTGATCGACCACCGCGACGGGGGCGATCGTATCGGTCCCGTCGAACCCCCGTGGCTCGTTGTGGTCGACGAGGACGACCGCCTCCGCGACGATATCGTCGGCCGTTTCGATCCGGTCGAACTCACAGTCCAGTACCGTCTCGAAGGCGCGGTTCTCTGGGTGACGAATCCGTCCCGGATAGTGGATGATCGTGTCCGTATCGACCGACCCCGCGAGCGCCCTGACGCCGAGCGCCGAGGCCATCGCGTCCGGATCCGGGTTCGGGTGCATGAGCACGGAAATCCGGTCGTGATCTTTGAGCGCGTGGACGAATCGGTCGCCGGCTGTGGGGCGAAGATACCGCCATAACACGCCGGCGAAAACCAGCGCCAGGGCCACCACTACGAGGATCTCCGGTCGCTGGAGGAGGAACTCGAGGGTCCACTCGACGGCAGTGATAACCTCGCTTGCGGCCTCCGACTGCATACGACGTAGATTTCAGTGCTGGTGTAAGTAGCTTCTGGGGCCTGAACCGCCATCCTTTATAAACGGCGGGCGAGCGCAGACTGCGATTCGTTTCTCTTTTTTCCGTCAGTGCGATTCGAGGATCCCGTACGTGGATTCGAGGTGATCGATGATCCAATCGACCGTCGCCGGGTCGTAGGTCCAAAAGCCGTAGAACGATCTCGGTTCCCGCTCCTCGGCCAGGAGGGCGCACTTATTGACGTCGATCCCGGCGCCGTCGTAGGCGACGAACCAGGACCGTTCGATCTCGTCGCTCCGCTCGATGTGGATCGTCAGATCCGTCCCGTGTTCCGGGACGTCGGCGTCCGGCACGGCGTACGCGTGTACGTCGAGGGACCCCTTCTCGGCGAGCTGCTCGTAGATGCTCATCTGGTCTCGGAGGATCGAGAGGCGCTGAAAGCCCGAATACAGCGACCCCTTCCCGATCCGCCAGGCGCGGTCCTCGATCTCGCGCGAGGCCGCGACCATCTGTCCGATATCGTAGGAGGTGAACAGCGTCTCATCGAGGTGATCGAGGATCGGCTGGTAGGGTTCGCCCTCGAAGCCGGGATCGGTCTTCCCGTTGTCTGGGTCGATGATCTCGTCGATGGCCGCGGCGGTGACGAACTCGCCGTCGTCGGAGAGAACCGCGAACGAGTTCGGTTTGCCGCTGGCGGTCCGTTCCGTCGCGATGGAGAGGTTCCGATCGTGGAACTGCTCACGGAGCGATGAGACGGTCCCTTCCTCGGCGTTGAAGATCGTCAACGTCTTCTCGTGATCCTCGACCCCCGCGATGAGTTCGGTTAAAGACATTCGATACAACCGGATCCATGACGTTGTCGGTAATAAGCCTGTGGCCTGTTCTAGCCCCGCTTCCATCGCCCGAAAGCAACACTCATGTGGCCTTCGTTCCTTATATCGGACAGATGCTCGGGTATCCTCGGAAGGTCGGATGGAGGCTCTACGAACGGCTCTTGGAGCGGGAGGTCTCGGGCGCACCGGCACACGTCGCGGTGATACAGGACGGCAACCGACGATACGCCGAAAAGCAGGGAAACGAGGCGACCGCGGGTCACCGAGCCGGCGCCGACACGACGGAACGAGTGCTCGAGTGGTGTTCCGATCTCGGGGTCGAGGAACTGACGCTGTACGCGTTCTCGACCGAGAACTTCGATCGACCGGCGGCCGAACGCGAGGCGCTCTTCGATCTCATCTCGGAGAAGCTCCGAACGTTCGCCGATCGCCCGGAAGTCCACGACCGGCGTGTCCGCATCAGAGCGATCGGCGAGACGGATCGATTGCCCGAACGCGTTCGGAACGCGATCGAGTACGCCGAGCGGAGGACCGCGAACTACGATGAACTCTATCTGAACGTCGCGCTCGCCTACGGCGGCCGGGCCGAACTACTCGGCGTCACTAGATCGATCGCCGAGGACGCCGCGACGGGTGAACTCGACCCTGCGGACGTCACTGTCGCGGAGATCGAGGACCGCCTGACCGTCGGCCCGACGCAGGCGGTCGATCTCATAATCCGAACGGGCGGCGCGGAGCGGACCTCCAACTTCCTCCCGTGGCACGCGAACGGCAACGAGGCGGCCGCCTACTTCTGTACCCCGTACTGGCCAGAGTTCTCGCGGATCGATTTCCTCCGGGCGATCCGAACCTACGAGTCGAGACAGAAATCGTGGCGCCGTACCAGGGCCCAGCGGGCGGCCGCCCTCGTGGGAGCGCTCGGCGACGTCGAACTCGACGAGGCGGGCCGCGTTCTCGGCCAGTTCCGGGGGTCGGTTCCGGAATCCGATCTCGAGGAGTCGGACGGATCCGAGGACGGCGGCTCTCCGGCCGGCTAGCTATTCGTTTATAAAACCGA
>CAZWZX010000020.1:0-3145 GCA_964638655.1 uncultured Natronomonas sp. | reverse complement strand
ACTCGACGCTCGAGGCTCGCTCTACCGACCGAACCGCCGCCGTCGCTCCTGGAACTCCCTGACTGCCCGCAGGAAATCACGCCGTCTGAAATCACGCCAGTTGACGTCGGTGAAATACAGCTCCGAGTAGACCGACTGCCAGATGAGGAAATCCGAGAGCCGTTCGGCGCCGGTCTTGATCACGAGGTCCGGCGGCGACTGGAAGACGAGCCGCCGTTCGATCTCCGATTCGTCGATCGCCGATGGATCGAGTTCGCCCGCGGCGGCGTCCTCGGCGATCCCCTTGACCGCGGCCGCGAACTCCTGTCGACCGCCGAGCCCGATACTGACCCGAACGGGGGCTTCGGCTGCCGAATCGGCGTCCGGCCCCCGGACCGCAACCGGATGGGGGCTCTCGAGTTCCGAGAGGGCGTTCCGGAGCGTCGGGATCGCGGCCGAATCGAGCACGCTCACGTAGACTGTCACCTCGCTCGCGCCGACGTCGAACGCCCACTCGAGAAACGCCGAGAGCGTGCCGTAGGCGCCCTTCTCCAGGAGGTCGTGTTCGGTTATCACGAGCGCGATCCGTTCGGGAGGGTCCGAGGTGCTGAGACGAACGCGAGCGGCGAGATACCGGTCGTACAGGCCCACGGACGGAGATACGTTCCCGTCCGTGTCAACGTGTCGATCCGTCCTTCGGGAGCGTTAAGTGGGCAACGGGGATATCTCGGTCCGTGAGGCAGGACACCGAACGGGCCGTAGGCTACTTGCTCGTGGGGAGCCTGGCGTTCTTCGCGCCGCTTCTAGACGGCCGTGTCGGAGAGTCCGCTGCGGCTATCGGGACCGTCGCGCCGATCGCGCTCGTCGCCGTCGTCGCGCTCGCCTCGAGGCGCGGCCCGTTCTTCGAGTTCTTCGCGAGGGAAACCGACCGCGAGGAGGGGCGACTCTACAGTCTCGCGTCGTTCGCTCTCGCCGTGACGGCGCTCGCGGTGCTTTTCGTCGCCTTCGATCTCCCGACCGTCGCCCTCGTCACCGCGGTCTTCGCGTTGACCGTCGGAACGCTCTGTCGGACGCTCGCTCGGCCTCGGATACGAACACCGGTCGTCGGATCGGCCGTCTTCGTCGCCTCGGGAACCGTCGGTGCCGTCACCGCGATACTCCTTGCGGGCGTGCTCGGCGCCCCAGTCCCTCGATACCCTCTGGTCGTCTTCGTCGCCGCGAGCGGGGCCGTCCTCGGCGCGCTCATTCGTTCGACGCTGACCCGGCGCGACGATTCGCTCGTGTTGCTCTCGACGGCGCTCGTCGTCTGGTTTCTGCTCGGTCTCGGGATCGACCCGACGGCCGGTCGGGTCGCGGTCGGGATCGTCGTCACCGTCGCGCTCGGATACGTCGCTTACGCCCTCGGGACGGCCTCCGTGACCGGCGTGCTCACCGGCGTTTTGCTCGCGCTTTTCGCGGTCGTTCTCGGGGGATTCGGCTGGTTCGTGCTGCTAGTGACTTTCTTCGGGCTCGGCGGACTCGCGTCGAAGTACCGCTACGACGAGAAGCTCGATCGCGGCATCGCACAGGAGAACGACGGCGCACGCGGCGGCGGGAACGTGTTCGCCAACTCCGCCGTCGCGCTGGTCGCCGTCGTCGCCTACGCGGCCTCCGATCACCTCGGTGTCGACCCGCTCGTGTTCCAGTTCGCCTTCGGCGGCGCGGTCGCCACGGCCTTGGCCGATACGTTCTCCAGTGAGTTCGGCGGGCTTTTCGATTCTCCGAGACTGATAACGACGCTCGAGCCCGTCCCGCCGGGAACCGACGGGGGCGTCACCTGGCAGGGTGCGGTCGCCGGAGCGGTCGGATCCGGGATCATCGCTCTCCTGGGAGCGCTCTTTTTCGAGTTCAACGAACTCGCGACGCTGACGGTTCTCGTGGCGGGCTTTTTGGGCATGGTCGCCGACAGCGTTCTCGGGGCGACGATCGAAGGTGAGCGACTCGGAAACCAGAGCGTCAATCTGCTCGCGACTCTCCTGGCCGGGCTCGCGGCCGCCGCCGTCGCGTTCGTGATATGATCCGTCCGATGACCGTCTCCGACGCCCCGGCGGTCCGATCGCTTCAAACGTACCTCCGGTACGCCGACCCGGATCTGATCGAGGCGGCCGTTCGGGGTCCCTTCGACGGTCGCGTCGCGATCGAGGGCTCACCGGTCGGGTACGCGATCTTTTTCCCCGGCCATCCCGCCACGCTCTCGGAACTCGTCGTCGCTCCGAGTCACCGACGGCAGGGATACGGACGGGCGCTCGTCGAAAACGTGGCGGCGACGGTCGACTCGGAGACACTCGAAGTGACGACGCCGATCGGAGCGACGGCGGCGAAACGGTTCTACACGACTCTGGGGTTCGAACCCGGAGATCGGATCGGAACGTTCTACGAGGATGGGACGGACGCCCTACGCCTCCGTCGGCGCGAGTAGCTGTTCGGCGGTCCGAATACGGACGCTCGTCGGCTGTTTGACGAACTCCCCCGTCGACGCGGCGACGACGTGATCGATTCCGCGCTGGGCGGCGATATCGAGGAGCCGTTGATCGAGTTCCCCGTCGACGACGACCGCGGTCGGCACCGTTTCGCTCTCGGCGACGATATCGAACGCGTCCGCGGCGTCACCCTCCTCGATCGTCCCGAAGGCTGCGTCGAGGAGTCGGACGTGCCCAGTCCCCTCACCGACGATCGCCCGGGTGTGGCCGCGGAGCGTGTCCGGTTCGTCCGACGGGGCGTCGTCATCGGGTTCGGGCTGCCCGCCCGTCGCCGCGTTCCGTGATTCGACGTCTCCGGACTCGGCGTCCTTTTTTTCGGCGGACGTTTCAGTTCCGTCCGTTGTCTCTTCGGAGTCGATCGTGGCCGCGTCGGCAGTGTTTTCGGCCCCATCGACAGTCTCTGTTCCCGCCGCGGTGGCTGACCGAGACGCTTGGCCGTCTGCGGGCGTCGCTTCGGTACCCCCGTCGTCTCGCTCATCGGTTTCGGCGGGGTCGTCGTCGCCGATCTCTTCGAGCTGATCGTGTGGGATCTTCTCGCGGAGCGCGCTCATCACTTCGTGGCGAGAGAGGTCCTCGACCGACCGTCCCTCGGGTGCGAGCGCGACGTAATCTATATCGCCGACCTGTTCGAGCTCCCGACGGATGAG
>CAZWZX010000019.1:0-20075 GCA_964638655.1 uncultured Natronomonas sp. | reverse complement strand
GTAAAATCCGGGAACCGTCCCGGATTCAGATATCCCGCCCGCCGTCGACCTCCAGCGCGGTTCCGGTGATCATCTCGGCGTCGTCGCTGGCGAGGAAGGTCGCGGCGGCGGCGACGTCTTCGGGTTCGGCGAGTCTGCCCATCGGGATCGTCTCCTGCATCGAACCGACGCTCAAATCGCCGGCGGCGAACTCCTGGAGCATCGGCGTGTCCGTCGCTACCGGGCAGACGGCGTTGACGCGGATCCCGTCGTCGGCCAGTTCGTGGGCGAGCTGTTTCGTCAGGCCGACCATTCCCGCCTTCGAGGCGACGTAGGCCGAGAGCCCGGTCCGGGGTCGGATCGCGGCCGTCGAGGCGGTGTTTATGATTACGCCCCCGTCGGCCTTTCTGAGCTCGGAGACGCCGTGTTTCGCCCCGAGGAAGGCGCTTTTGAGGTTGATATCCTGTATGCGGTCCCACGTCTCCTCGGTGACGTCCCCGACGGGCGTCGACTCTTGGGGGATCCCGGCGTTGTTGTGCAGCACGTCGAGCCCACCGAACTCCTCTGTGGCACGGTCGATCATCGACTCGACGTCCCCGGCGTCGGAAACGTCCGCGACGTGAGAGACGGCGCTCCCGTCCGATCCTTTTATCAACTCTACCGTCTCATCGGCGGCGTCGGCGTCGATGTCGGCGACGAGGACGTTCGCACCCTCCGCGGCGAACCGTCGTGCCGTTGCCCGCCCCATCCCCGATCCGGCGCCGGTGACGACCACACTTCGGTCTTCGTGTCGCATCGTTTCCGGAAGTACTGCCCCTCGTTATATCAACCTTTGTGCTGTTTTCGTCCACACTCGCGACCGAACTCGCACGCGGTGAGCAACCGAAGCGAAACGACACCAGGTCGGTCGTTTCGTGGAAATCGGAGGTATTTTTATATGCGACGTGGTCAAATTTGCCGCTGATGTACGAAAAAATACTCTTCCCGACCGACGGGAGCGACGGATCGAACGCCGCTCTCGAACACGCTATCGACCTCGCGAAACGGTACGACGCGACGTTACAGGGGCTGTACGTCGGGGATCAGCGGAGCTACGCCGGAATCGCCGGTGATATGGATCGAGAGAAGATACGGGAGGCACAGGAATCGCTGGGGAACGAGGCACTCGAGGCGGTCGTTTCAGCCGCCGAATCCGACGGTATAGACGTCGAAACGGTCCGAAGTATCGGTCTCCCCGCCGAGGAGATAATCGAGACAATCCGCGCGCAGGGAGCCGACCTCGTCGTGATGGGAACGCAGGGACGCACCGGTGTCAAACGGGCGCTGCTCGGCAGCGTCGCGGAGTCTGTCGTCCGACAGAGCCCCGTTCCGGTCCATCTGGTTCCGACCGAGTAAGGCGACCGTGAGCCGCCCCGGAAGTCAACATTCATTATCGCCCGGCCGTTCGGCTTCCGTATGGAACGCCCAGTAGCGCAACTGGAGAGTACCGACCTTCTGATCGGTGGGGACCGGAGACCGGCGAGCGACGGCGCGACGCTTTCGACGGTGAACCCGGCGACGGGCGAACCGCTCGCCGAGGTCCCGTCGGCGAGCGCGGCCGACGTCGACGATGCTGTTTCGGCGGCCCGGGCGGCCTTCGAGGAGTGGCGCGACGTCGATCCCGACGAGCGGGGGCGGCTCGTCCACCGAGTCGCCGCGACGATCCGAGAACACGCCGAGGAGCTGGCACGGCTCGAGAGCTCGGATCAGGGCAAGCCGCTCTCGCAGGCCGAAAGCGACATCGAAGGCGCGGCCAGATACTTCGAGTACTACGCCGGAGCGGCCGACAAACTCGAGGGCAAGAGTATTCCGGTCGGGTCCGATCAGGTCGACTACACCGTCAGAGAGCCCTACGGGGTCAGCGGTCAGATCACGCCGTGGAACTTCCCCGGAAACCTCTTCGCGAGGGGCGTCGCGCCGGCGCTCGTCGCCGGCAACGCCGTCGTCGTCAAACCCGCCGAACAGACGCCGCTGTCGACGATCCGGCTGGCCGAACTGTGTGAAACGGTCGGGTTCCCCGACGGACTCGTCAACGTCGTGACCGGCTACGGCGAACCGACCGGGCAGGCGCTGACCGACCACGACGGCGTCGACCAGCTCACGTTCACCGGAAGCGTACCGACCGGGAAACACATCATGCGCGCCGCCGCCGACAACGTGACGCCCGTGACACTGGAGCTCGGCGGGAAGAACCCGGCGATCGTCTTCCCGGACGCCGACTTGGATGCGGCTGCAGAGTGGATCGCGACGGGGATATTCACCAACGTCGGGCAGATCTGTTCGGCCGCCGATCGGGTGCTGGCACACGAATCGATCCACGACGAACTGCTCGATCGGATCGTCGAGATAGCCGAGGGATACACGGTCGGCCCCGGACTCGAGGACCCCGATATCGGCCCGCTCGTCTCCGAGGAACATTTCGGGAAGGTCTCGGAGTATCTGGACGTCGGTCGTTCCGAGGGGGCGACGATCGCGACCGGCGGCGGGACGATCGATCGACCCGGATACTTCATCGAGCCGACGGTGTTCGCCGACGTAGGCCGGGACGGTCGGTTGGCCCAAGAGGAGATCTTCGGTCCAGTCTTGGCGACGCTGTCGTTCGAGGGGACGGACGAGGCGCTCGAGATCGCCAACGGCGTCGATTACGGGCTCGTCGCCGGCGTGTTCACGAACGATCTGACTCGGGCTCACCGGCTGGCACAGCGGCTCGAGGTCGGAAACGTCTACATCAACAAGTGGTTCGGCGACACGAACCAGACGCCGTTCGGGGGGTACAAAGAGAGCGGCATAGGCCGCGAGAAGGGGCTGGAAGCGCTCGATTCGTATCTCCAGACGAAGAACGTCGCGATCGAACTCGGCGACGGGACCGATCTCCCGGGCGCCTGAACGGAGGCGTTTCCTTTTTTAACGGAAAGCGGAGCCGATCCGTCAGTCCCCGTGGGCCGGGTTCAGTGCCGCCCGGGTGACGCCACGGGAGTCGGACTCCGCGAGGGCGTCGTCGACGTCGAGGAGATCGAAGTGGGCGTCGATGAGGTCCTCGTAGGGGTATTTGTCGACGTTCCGTTCGAGGAACCGGAGCGCGCGCTTGAGATACCACGGCTGGTACCGGACCGCCGATTTGATCGTCAGCGCCTTCCGCGTCAGCGATCCGGGGTCGAACTCGGTCGTCTTGCCGGGGCTGACGTTGCCGATCTCGAGATACCGGCCGCCGTCACGCAGCAGGTGGATCCCCTCGGAGAAGGCGTCCGGAACGCCGGCGACCTCGACGCCGACGTCCGCGCCGACGCCGTCCGTCAGCTCGCGGACCCGGTCGGCGCGATCGTCGACGGTTTCGTACTCCCGGAAGTCGATGACGTGATCGGCGCCGAACTCGCGGGCGCGGTCGATCCGGCCGTCGATCCCCTCGATGACGATCGTCTCGGCGCCGCGCTCCTGTGCGATCGCGATCGTGTTCAATCCGAGCCCGCCGGCGCCCTGGACGACGACCGTGTCGTCGTACTCGACGTTGATCTTGTCGAGGCCGTACAGCATCTGTGAGAGCGCGCAGTTCGCCCCGGCGGCGATCGACGGGTCGAGGCCCTCCGGCACTTTATAGAAGTACTGCTGGGGGTGGATGAAGTAATGCGTCGCGAACGTGCCGTGGAAGTGCGGCGGCTCCTCCGGCGGCTTCGACCAGTTCTCGTAGGCCCGCTCACAGAGGTTGAACTGGCCCTGTTGACACGACGGACACCGCTGGCAGGTGATGTAGTACGCCGGCGCGACCAGATCGCCCTCCTCGATCGGATCGCCCGCGTAATCCGTCTCGACGCCCTCGCCGAGCTCTTTCACCCGACAGAGGACCTCGTGTCCGAGGACACCCTCCTTCACTTCGGGGTGGTGGCCCCGCCAGATGTGGAGTTCGGAGCCACAGACGTTGGCCTGCTCGACCTCGGTCAACACCGCCCCCGGCTCCGGCTTCGGGACCTCGTACTCTTTGATCTCGACGTTCTCCGGTTCGGATAGATACGCCAGCTTACCGGTGGGTCTGTCTCCCATATCCGGAGGTTCTGCCAGCACCGTCTTCAATTTTTTCCTGGCCCTCCGTCCGGTCACTCCACGAGCGGCGCCGGCGGGTTCTCCGAGAGATGGTCCTCGTAGAACTCCTTTATCACCTGTATCTCCTCGACTTTCGCGGTCCGGCGCGTGAGATCGCTGACCGCCAGACTCTCCTCGAGCGAGCCGTTATCGATGATCCAGTAGGGCGTGTAGACGAGCTCGAGCTCGTCGATCTCGTACTCGTTGAGCTTCAGCGCGCGGTAGTTCCGGGAGATGTAATCGAAGATCCACACGTTCCACTCGTCTCTGGCCTCGGCCTCGGTGATCTGTGGCTCGATTCTGACCGACGGATCGACGTCCTGTGTGTGTCGCTCCGGAAGCTCGACGTCGACTTCGCCGATGCTACCGGAGACGGCGTCGACCCCGGCGAGGAACTTCCGGGATTCGGTGTTCCGGAGCCGTTTGTACACCACCGACGTGTAGAGAATGTAATCGGGGTAATAGACGATGTAGACGTTCGGATCGGTCTCGATACCGCCGACGCCGAACCGTTCGGCCATGACGGACCGGAGATACCGCGTCGCGCTCAGGTTCCGCGTGTGCTCGAGGGCTTTCTCTTTGTTCAGGTGTCGATCGAACGTCCTGATCTCCATGCGCGGTTCAACGGGGGGACACGAAATAAACCGCACGACAGAACGCGGTGCGACACCGACGGCTGCCGGACTCGTGGAACGCAGCGAGAAAAAAGAACGCGTCGACCGAAACGGTAGCCGGATCAGTCGTCGGTCGGAACCGGATCGTCGCGACCGGCCGCCGTCGAACCGTTGCCCTGATCCATCAGTCGGTCCTCGGCGGCGAAGACCTTATCGAGGATTTCGTCGGACGGCGGGTCCGTGACGAAGCTCACGCCGAACGTCACGGCGACGCTCACGATCCAGCCGATCCCGGTCGAGGCGAACGGGTTCGCGTTGAACGGGTAGACGCCCCCGAACAGGCCGGCCTGCGGGCCCAGATGCAGCAGGAAGAAGGTGATGAATCCGAGGATCGTCGCGGCGTACACCGCCGGCACCGTCGTCCGTCGCCACAGCGCACCGACCATGTAGGGGCCACCAAACGACGAGATGATGCCGCCAATACCGGTCCAAAGCAGGATCACGAGGAACTCCGGCGGCGTGATCACGGCCGCCACGGCGGCGACGACGATGACCACCGTCGACGCCCGGGAGATGAGAAGCGTCCGCTGTTGGACTTCGTCGCTTTCGGGGTCACCGCCCTTCCACGGGACGTAGGACTTCCGGTAGAGATCGTTCGCGAAGATCTGTGAGAGCGCGATGACGAGGCCGTCTGCCGTCGAGATGATCGCACTCAGGATCGCGATGCCGAGGAAGGCGGCGAAGATCGGATGGAAGTTCTCGACGAACAGTGTCGGGATGACCGCGTCAGGGTCGGCGACGTCGATCCCCTGTGCGGCGCCGAGGACGCCGCCGAGATACATCAGCGGCAGGACGATGCCGACGAGCGACGCGGCCAGCATGAACCGCCGGATGTATCGGTTGCTCTTGATCGCGAAGAACTTGTTACCGAGGTGTGGCTGTGCGGTGAACCCGATATGGGCGACGAACAGCAGTATGATCGCCCACCAGCTGTGGAACACGGGGGCGTCGGCGTCCGTATGCGTGTCCCACTGATTGCCGCCCTCGAGCGCCGCGTTGACGGCGTTGACACCGCCATCGAGGCCGTACCCGATCGCGAACATGCCGACGATCAGGATCGTGATGCCGACCATGATCGCGCCCTGGACGGCGTCGGTCAGGATGTCGGCGTGGGATCCACCCAACGCCAGGTACAAAAGCAGGATGCCGCCCGCGACCCAGATACCGATGCTGTACTGGACGTCGAGGATGACGTCGAACATCCACCCGGCCGCGGAGATCTGTGCCATCGCATAGAAGATCAAAAACACCGAGAGGACCGCGGTGAGAACGCGGATCCCCGGTGCGTCGAACCGATCCCCGAGGAAGTCCGGCACCGACTGTGAGTTGAACCGGTCGCTGACCTTCTTCGAGACGCGAGCGACGATCAGCATCCCGCCGAAGATGCCGATCGGGTAGATCATCGCGTAGTAGCCGGCCTTGAATCCGTTGGCGTAGCCGAGGCCGGGGATGCTCATGAACGTCGCGCCGCTGGCGACGGTCGCCGCGTAGGCGAACGCGAGCGCGAGAAAGCCGAAGCCGCCCCTCGCCGTCGCGTACTCGTCTTGGGAGCTTTCCCCGCCGACGCCGCTTTTGACGCGTCGGTATCCCCAGAAGCCGAACGCCATCATGAGTCCGACGTACGCGACGAGGAATATCCAGCCCCATCTGACTACTGCGCCCTCCGCAACGGTGTCCTGCTGAAGGATGATCTGTTCTATCATGGCTTACGTTTGGGTTTCGCTCTCGAGTTGTTCGTTCCTCTTGTTCGTCTGATCCTGCTCTCGCTGTTCGAGGTACGCCTCGATCTTCGTCACCCACAAGATCGCGAACAGTACGAAGCTTGTCGACGTTATCGCCAGTATCTGTAGGACGTTCACACTCGGTATGGTAACAGTTATTTTATTTATTATTTTTGGTTTAGGGGGTATATATTCGGGGAGACTTAACGGAATAAACACCACTGCGTCGGGGACCGTTCGCGGTCTCGGGACGTATGAACGGGAACTGTCTCGGGGCGTATGAACCGGAAAAGAATCTCCGCCCGTTCGCGACGGCGGAACGAACGGGAGCCGAATCGAGGGGACCGGATGAACAAGAACTAAATACCGAATTGTGCAATCAGACGATCATGGCCGCAGCGATCCTCCATGAGCCGCCGGACAGCCGATCGATCGTTCGTCGACGGACAGAGACTTCACACGGACCGCGGCCGACGCGGGGCCGGTAACATGGCGGGGCCGACCGACAGAACGAACGGCGACGTTCCGATCCACACCGCGCGGGAGGCGGCGGCGATGGTTCCCGCCGAGGCCGGTCTCGCCGTGAGCGGGTTCGGCGGGGTCGGATACCCGAAGGTCGTCCCGCTGGCGCTCGCAGAGAGCGATCGGGAGCTATCGCTGTCGGTCGTCAGCGGCGGCGGCGTCGGCGAGGAGATCGACACCGCGTTACTCGAGGCCGACGCCATCGATCGGCGGTACCCGTTCCAGGCCGACCGGCGGATGCGCGAGGCGATCAACGACCGGACGGTAGCCTTCCACGACAGACACATCTCCCAACTCGGCGACGAGGTGGCGTTCGGTCAGTTGCTTTCGGTCGACACCGCGATCGTCGAGGCGGTCGCCGTCGGCCCCGACTGGCTGATCCCCTCGACGTCGATCGGGGCGACGCCCTCGTTCGTGGCCGCCGCCGACGAGTTGATCGTGGAACTCAACCGCGAACAGCCGATCGAACTCGGACGAGTCCACGACGTCTACGTTCGGGATCCGCCGCCGGCGCGCGGACCGATCCCGCTCGATGGGCCGGGCGAACGGATCGGGACCGAGCGAATCGAGTTCCCCGAGGCGAAACTCGTCGCGGTCGTCGAGTCGGCGCGGCGCGATGACCCGTACACGTTCCGCGAACCGACGGAAACGTACGAGCGGATGGCCGGAAACCTGGCCGGATTTCTCGACCGCGAACTCGGGGCGAACCCCCTTTTCGACGAGCGGATCTGCCTGCAGTTCGGCGTCGGGAACCTCGGAAACGCCATCAGCCAGGCGCTCACGGACGTCCCGTTCGGCGACCGCGACGTCGTCTACTTCGGGGAAGTCTTCCAGGACGGACTGCTCGATCTCATCGACGAGGGGCTGCTCGAATCGGCCAGCGCGACGTCGCTCGCGCTTTCGGCCGACGGACAGGAGCGGCTGTTCGACGACATCGAACGGTATATATCGGACACGGTGCTTCGGCCGGCGGATATCTCGAACAGTCCAGCTTTGATCGATCGGTTCGGCGTCGTCGGGATCAACAGCGCGGTCGACATCGATATCTACGGAAACGTCAACTCGACGCACATCGGCGGGACGGACGTCGTAAACGGGATCGGCGGGAGCGGCGATTTCAAC
This sequence comes from uncultured Natronomonas sp., assembly GCA_964638655.1. Taxonomy (GTDB): domain Archaea; phylum Halobacteriota; class Halobacteria; order Halobacteriales; family Haloarculaceae; genus Natronomonas. Next base: position 11,944 of record CAZWZX010000019.1, on the reverse strand, counting down.
CGGAACGCGCTGCTCTCGATCGTGGCCCTGCCCGCGAGCGCCTCCGGCGGCGATATCTCCCGTGTCGTCCCCTTCGCCCGCCACGTCGATCACACGGAGCACGACGTCGACGTCTTCATCACCGAACACGGCGTCGCCGACGTACGGGGCTGTTCACCGACCGAGCGCGCCGAAGAGATAATCGAACGGTGTGCCGATCCGCGGTTCGTGCCCGCGCTGGAGGCGTATCTGGAGCGTGCGATGAAAGGTCCCGGACACCTCCCGCAGGACTTCGAGACGGCCTTCGGGTGGGAGCGGTTCGGGTAGCCGACCACGGCGGTTCGGGGCGAACGTCTCGTGATTCACCGCGGGAGGATGTCAAGGGAACCGGATGTTGAGTTCGATCTCGTTGACCGCGCCGAGGATCCGATTGGGGACCGTCCGCTCGAAACGCTCCTCCGTGAAGCGGTGTGACGGTCCGGTCACGCTGATCGCGCCGACCACTCGCTCGCTCGCGTCGAGGATCGGGACCCCGACGGCACGGATCCCTTCGGTGCTCTCGCCGTCGTTCTGTGCGAACCCGCGGTCACGGATCGTCTCGAGTTCGGCTTCGAGTGCCTCTCGGGACGTGATCGTTTCGTCGGTCCGCCCCGGAAGGCCGGCGGTCTCGAGGATCGCTTCGAGGCGCCGATCGTCGATGAACGCCAGGATCGCCTTTCCGGCCGAAATCGAGTTCAGCGGGACGCGTTTCCCGACGCCGGAGTCGGTCTCGACCGCGTTCTCGCCGATCGACCGGTAGACGTAGACGCCCCGGGCGTGCTCCTCGACGATGAACTGCGCCCGCTCGCCGGTTTCTTCGGCGAGATCGTCCACCTTCGTGCGGATCAACTCGGCCTGGGGCCACCGGTCACGGACGGATCGGCCGAGCGTCAGGAATCGGAGCCCGAGATGGTACAACGACCCGTCCTTGCTGACGTACTCTTCGTCCTCCAGCGTCCGCAAGTGCGCGTAGACCGTACTTTTCGGCACGTCTAGCTCTTTCGACAGCGCCGTCACGCCGATCGGCCCGAGTTCGGCCAATGCCTCGAGGATCGACAGCAGCCGCCGATCCGATTTGATGCCGGGGTCGTCGGCGCGTTGTCCCATGTTCTCTCCAGAGAGTGCACCAGTATATAAAGATTGACATGGTCATACAATATATACGTGGGTTCATCGAACGCCGACATCGGACGGTTTCCGGAGTTCGATCCGCGACCGACTTCCAGTAACTATAGTAATCGGTAGAAGTCGATGCAGTTCTCCTCGCCGTTTCCGGGCCGGCGGCTCGTCGCTGGCCGATCGAACGCGAGGAGTGAGCAAATAAGTTCTACTGACTACCATACTATGGTTCAGCGACACACGTTGGACGGATTCGGATCCGTACCGTTCCGCCCAATACACAAACAATATTATAACTGTTATCGACCGGGCGGATTGCTTTGACGGCCGGATACCCGCTCGAACGCCGCTTCACCGGCGGATACCCCCGTTCCGTGGAGAACGGGCGGTTCGGCCGGTCGCGATGATCCGAGTCCAGTCACGGGCCCCGTAGAGAATGATATCAAATTTCACAACTTATTTATTAAATAGGTGTGAAATTCGACATAATCCGTCGTTACGTACTCGTGGACCGTTCTGATTTTTATCACGATCTTATCCGGGATATTCATTGTTAAATTTAAATTATCACTGATTTAATTGAAAGTAGCGTATTAAATGTGCATCGTTCGGAGGGAGGCACTGTCGTTAAAATACTTTGTTATTAAATAATGTCACCTTTAGTGTAGATATTATAACATTTCTGGGCCGTACTGTCTCCGTCAGCGTATAACGGTCGATGTTGTCGAACGGATCACGGCCGACCGGCGCGATGCCGGAAGCGCCAATCTTACTCTGCAAAAAATAAAAATAGCCCAGACGCGTCTCTCCGTCGATGTCACAGCGATACGATGCCATCGTCCTCGGCGTCGGCGGGATGGGGAGCGCGACGGCGTACCATCTCGCTTCCAAGGGGCTCGAAACGCTCGGCCTCGAGCGATACGATATCCCTCACGCGATGGGCTCCTCTCACGGCGTCACGCGGATCATCAGGAAGGCACAGTACGAACATCCGGCCTACGTTCCGCTCGTCCGGCGGGCCTACGATCGCTGGCGTGAACTGGAAGCGGAGACCGGCCGGGATCTGTTATACGTCACCGGCGGGATCGACGCCGGACCGCCGGAGAGCGATATATTCGACGGCTCCAGGCGGTCCTGTGAGACCCACGACATCGAGCACGAGGTTCTCTCGGGCGAAGAGGTAAACGAGCGGTTTCCGGGGTACGATATCCCGGCGGACAACCGCGCGATATACCAGCCCGACGGCGGGTTTCTCGTCCCCGAACAGTGTATCGTCGCACACGTCGAGGCCGCCCAGGTCGAAGGGGCGGAGATCCGGGCGCGGGAAGCGGTCGCGGATTTCACGCCGCTTTCGGACGGCGGCGTCCGCGTGACGAGTTCGAAGGGGACCTACGAGGCCGACCGGCTGGTCGTGACGGCGGGCGCGTGGGCGAAGAAGCTGCTTCCCGAACTGTCGGGACAACTCGTCCCCGAACGACAGGTGCTCGGGTGGTTCCAGCCGAGCGATCCGGCGCTTTTCGACGCGTCGAACTTCCCGGTGTTCATCCACGACACCGGCGACACTCACTGGTACGGGTTCCCGAAACACGACGTGCCGGGATTCAAGTTCGGCAAGTTCAACCATCTCAACGAGACCGTCGACCCCGACGAGATGGAGCGAGAACCCAGAGCCGACGACGAGGAGCTGCTTCGCTCCTACGCCCGGCGGTTCTTCCCCGAGGGCGCGGGACCGACGATGAAGTTGGCCACGTGCATGTTCACGAACACGCCGGACGAACACTTCGTTCTCGACAGACACCCTGACCACCCACAGATCACGGTCGGGGCCGGCTTTTCGGGCCACGGGTTCAAGTTCGCGAGCGCGATCGGCGAGGTGCTCGCGGACCTGTCCGTCTCCGGGGAGACGGACCTCGATATCGGCCTCTTCGGCGCCGACCGGTTCGACTGAGCGAACCGTATTATCAACAATTGATAAGAGCCCGGGGACGAACGCTCAGGCATGGCAACGACGAGCGATCTCTCGCTTTCCGAACTGCGCCGCGATCTGCATCGATACCCCGAAGCCGGCTGGAAGGAGTTCCGAACCACGGCGCTCGTGGCCGAAGAACTCGACGAACGCGGGTATACGCTCTCTTTGGGCGGCGACGCGGTCGACGTCGACGGACGGCTGGGCCTCCCGAGCGACGACGAGATCAGCCGGGCCAGAGACCGGGCCCTCGATCGGGGAGCCCCGGAGACGTATCTCGATCGCATGGGTTCGGTGACCGGTCTCGTCGCCGAGCGGACGTTCGGCGAGGGCCCGACGGTCGGTGTCCGAGTCGATATGGACGCCCTCGAGATCACCGAGTCCGGCGAGACCGACCACCGACCGCAGCGGGAAGGCTTCGCGAGCCGGCACCCGAACGAGATGCACGCCTGCGGCCACGACGGACACACGAGTATCGGGATCGGCGTCGCCAGGGCGCTCGATTCGGGGACGTCCTTCGAGGGGACGGTGAAGCTCTTCTTCCAGCCCGCCGAGGAGGGCGGTAGGGGCGGGTTACCGATGAGCCGAACCGACCACCTCGGGGACGTCGATCACCTCATCGGGATCCACCTCGGGCTCGGCAACGAGACCGGCAAAGTGATCTCCGGATACGATCGACCGCTCTCGAACGCGAAGATCGACGTGACGTTTCGCGGCGAATCGGCTCACGCCGGCAAGGCACCCGACGAGGGCCGGAACGCGCTCCAGGCCGCGACGACGGCGATTCAGAACCTCTACGGGATTCCGCGGCATCAGGCGGGCGCGACCAGGATCAACGTCGGCCGCGTCGAGTCGCCGAACGTCCAGAACGCGATCTCGGATCTCGCACGGCTGCGGATCGAGGTCCGCGGCGAGACCGCCGATCTGAACGAGTACATGCTCGACTCGGCCAGACGGATCGTCGAACACGCCGCCGGCATGCACGACGTCGAGTACGAGACGTCGCTGTACGGCAAGACGACGACCTTCGATGCCGACGAAAAGCTCCTCGAAACGGTCGCCGATGCGGCCCGAGCAGTCCCCTCGGTCGACACCGTCGTCGGCCGTGAGCAAATCAAGGTCAGCGAGGACGTCTCGTATCTGATCAGGCGGGTTCAGGAGGAAGGCGGACAGGCGACGTTCGTCGGGATCGGGGCCGACCACCCCTCGGGACATCACACGCCGCGGTTCGATATCGACGAGGACTCACTCGAGATCGGCGTCGACGTCCTCGTCGAGTCGCTCGAACGGCTCTCGGAAGCGACCTGACCGGCGCCGATCCGCCCACGATCAATGACCCATCCCGCCGCCGATGGGCTGGTAATGCGGGAGATGGGGGTGCGGGAGATGGATCCCGAGGGCCATGAGCCCGTGCGCCAAGAGGACGTAGCCGAGCACGACGAAGGCGACACCGAGGAGGCGGTGCAGCCGACGGCGGTGAACCGCGTCGACGCTCTCGATGAGCGTCCCGTAGGCGAAGACGGCCGGAATCGTCCCGATACCGAGCGCCGCGAGCGCGATCGCGCCGGATATCGCCGATCCGGTCGCGAAGGCGAAGAGGTAGGCGGGATAGAGCATCGGACAGGGGAGCAACGCGTGAAGCGCGCCGAGGCCGACGATCCCCGGACTGTTCACCGATCCCTCGATCCGGACGGCCAGCCAGTTCGTCACCCGCCCGACACCCGGGATTCGGATCCCGGCCGACCCGCCGCCGAGGAGGTATTTCGCGCCGGCGACGATGACGAAGGCGCCGACGAGGACGCCGACGCCGCCCCGAAGCAGATCGGCCGTCGCCGTCACCTGATCGACGGTGAGAAACACGACGCCGCCGAGTCCGCCGAAGAGCGCCCCCAGCGCCGTATAGCTCGCCGCTCGCCCGACGTTGAAAAGCGCGTGTTGTCGCACCTCGTACAGCGTCAGGTGTCCTCGGGTTCGGCCCTTCAGGCGCGATCCGGTCGCAGTCCCGCCGTCGGCGCGGGGCTGCATGCGATCGGCGTACATGGTGACGAGGGGGCCGCACATCCCGATGCAGTGGGCGCCGCCGAGCAGCCCGATGGCGAGAAACAGGAGGACGTCCACCCGGAGTATAGCTTCGAGCATCTCGATCTGACGAGTCGTTGGGTGTCTGTGCTGTTAGCGGTTCTGGTACGAGCGACAAAAGCGCCGCTCCAGACCGAAACGAAAGGCCCGATCGACGCGCTCTCACCGAAGGTACGACGCGCTCTCACCCCGCGACACGACGTTTTTTGTAAGGCGGTATCGTAAGTTCTCAGTATGACCGGAGTACTCGATCACACGATGATGCGTGTCGGCGACCTCGAAGAATCGATTTCGTGGTACGAGACGCACCTGGAGTACGAAGAGAAGGACCGCTACGACGGCGACGGGTTCACGATCGCCTATCTCGGCCCCGAGAACATGGGCGAGGACGAGGCGCTCCTGGAGTTGACCGGCAATGAGGGCCAAGACGAAGTCGAGATCGGCGATTCGTGGGGGCATATCGCCGTCCGCGTCCGAGATCTCGAGGCCGCCTATGGGAAGCTCATGGACGGCGGCGTCGAGGATTACCGCGATCCCGAGTCCTGCGGCGGGCGGTACGCCTTCGTCAAGGATCCCGACGGCCACGAGATCGAACTCGTCTCGCGGGATCACGGTTCCCCGTGGAGCCTCGATCACACGATGATCAGGGTCGAGAACGCCGACGAGGCCATCGGTTACTGGACTCGGAAGTTCGAGTACGAACAGACGCGGCGCTGGGAGGCCGACACGTTCGCGAACTTCTTCCTCGAACCTCGGGGGGCTCCCGAAGACGCGATGAGTCTCGAGTTGACGTACAACTACGACGGCCGAAGCTACACGGACGGCGACGGCTGGGGGCACCTCTGTGTCCGCGTCGACGACCTCGAGGAGGACTACGAACAGTTCGTGTTACGGGAGATCCCCGTCGATCGCAGTCCCGAGGAGTGTGACGACATGTACGCGTTCGTCGAGGACTTCGAGGGCCACGAGATCGAGCTACTGGAGCGCGACCCCAACGCCGAGTCGCTGTTCCCCTTCTGAGCGTTCGCGGTCGGATCTTTCATCGCTCGAAACGCGACCGCAACACTGTTAATGTCTACCACAGAAAGATACGCCAATGGGACTCTATCATCCGCTTCGTCGAACTGAAATCCGTGTTACGGTCACGGTGTTCTGCCTGTTGGTACTGAGTGGCGTCGCGCCGAAGGTCTTCTCGGGGTGGATCCTGAAGCCGCTTTTCGGCTGGCACTGGTTCGGCCTGTTTCAGTTGCTCCCGGGACGCCCACCGAGGGAACTGTTCGCCGGGCTCCTCTGTGTGACCGGGTATGTCAAGAAAGCGCTCGTCGAAGTCGAAAACGAGCGGGCCTCGCTCGAGGCCGAACGCGACGCGTTCACGACGTTTGCCGACTCCGTTAGCCGGCTGGATGCCACCTCACAGCGATCGTTCGAGGCGCCGACCGCGACCCTGGTTTCGGCCTCCCCGGATCAAGAACAACTGGAGCGAATACGGGGCCGATATCGGGAGACTGTGATGTCTGTCCCGGGGTACGAACGGGAGTACGGCGAGACCCTCGAAGAGAACATGCGCGCCGAGTTCGGCGACGAACTGGCGACGGCGGTACTGGGAGGCCAGCAGTTCACGCCGCGGATCAAAACCCTGCTCGTCAGTCAGGCCAACGCCGCCGCGACCCAGCGCGAATCGCTGCTGAAGGCGATCGACGGCGAGCGATGCTCGTTGACCGAGGCCGAAGAACGGCTCGAGGCGACGGAAACGAGCCTCGAGCACCGCGGGGAACTCGAGTTGACCGAAGAGTCGTTCGAGACGCTCATCGATGCCGACCGGGAGTCACGACGCAACGAAACTCGGTGTGCGGAGCTTCTGCGGAACCGACAGCGAGAGATCCACCGGGAGGACCGCTGGCTGCGCAACTCCGGGGCAGCGTCGCTTCAGGGATATCTGTACCGCGGTCTCGACGTTCAGTTCCCGGTCCTCAACGCGGGACTCGAACGAATCAAACAGCTTCGCACACACCGTCGGATGGTCGGCCGCGTGATCGCCCGTCTGGACTGACACTCTCTCCGTACCGACGGCCGTCCGCCGGTTCCCGGGCACACGTGATCGACCTGCGTTCGCTGCCGCCGTGAGGCGACCGCCTCAGGTGCGATGCCCCCGGAGGCGTCCCGAGTAACGGCCCCGGGTTTTCAGAACGGGTCCCGCCAGGTATATGCCGGAGATGCGCGAGGTTTCTACCGTGAGACGCGATCGGACGGACACGCCGGCCGAGTCGATATCCGGCCCCGGCCCGTGCCGGACGGCGGAGCCACTCGAGTATCGGCGAACAGAGATCTCCGGATTCCGGACCGGCCGTGACCGGGAGGGATCGGCGTGACCGCCCCTTCGACGGCCCATCTCCGGCCGGAAACAGTTAGGGGTGACCTCGAGATAGATCTCGCGAACGCGGTCGAATCAGCCGAACTCGTCGAGTTGACTCACCGAACGACGTGCGGCAGCGGCGACCCGATTTCGGGACGGTGGCGGGGACTCGAACTCGTCGAACTGCTCGAGGGTATCGACCCGGACGCGACACACGTCGTCGTCGAATCGATCGACGGGTTCCGCGTCTGTGTCCGCATCGTGGACGTGATCGGCGGGGTTTTGGCGATCGATCGGGCGGATACCGACGCCGCCCCGACCGAGTGTCCACGCCTCGTTGCGCCGTCGCTGTCCGGAACGCGGCTGGTGCGGAACGTCTCCGCCGTCGAGGGGGTGCGGCTGTCCCCGGCGGCCGACCCGGCGACGCTCGAGCGGCTATCCCCCGATGACGACCCGTCCTGATCGAACCGGGGGCCGGGAGCTACGACCGCTTCGCGTCCGCCGCGGGGACCAGATCCCGGTGACGGAGGACGGCCGGCAGCGTGTCGCCGCTTTCTACGTCTTCCAGCCGGTAGGACGCACGATCGACTTCGAGATCGACGTCGGTATCCGCAGCGGTGTGTTCCTCCGGCTGACGGGTGAAAACGTGAGCGACACGACACACCGTCCCCTCGAAGGGGCTGTCGACGCCCTCGGCAGAGAGCCGAACTCGGACCCGATCTCCGACCTCGTAGGGCTCGTCGGGCGGCTGTGCGGGTTCGTTCATCGCGCCTCACTCGTAGTAGCTGATCCGCTCGACGACCTCGGCGAAGGCCACGGTCTCGGCGACGTCGGTGATCTCGATCGCGACGCGTTCCCCCTTCTCGGTGTCGGGGACGATGACGACGAACCCGCGCTCGATGCGCGTGATCCCGTCGCCCTGATCCCCGATGTCCTCGATCTCGACGCGGCGGGTATCGCCCACTTCGACCGGCGGATCTGGCGTCCCGTACTCCGTTTCGGTGCCGGAGGCGGGCTCGTCGGATGAGGAAGCTTCGTTCGTCGGCTTCTCCGATTCATTCGAGGCGGCCGTACCGAGGATCGCGATCTGATAGGTGTCGCCCGCCTGTAGGTTCCGATGCTCCAGTTCCCGTTCGGGGATCTCGATGACGGTCGTGTCGTCATCGGTCTCGATAGTCGCGGTAAACAGACAGCGGAGTTGGTCTGGGAGTTCCATGCGAATATACGTGTACACGGATACACGAGCCGAGGTACTTGAGTCTGCTGACCGGGAACGGGGTGAACAGACCGATCGTCGCGCCCACGATACCGAGAACGGCCCGGACGACGACGGCCGGATACCGGAAGGACTCCGTGGACCCGACTCAGCGCGACCCAGCCGAGGATCGGGTTGACGCCGAGCGCGATCGACGTGGCACCCACCCCGAGCCGCAGGCGTTCGGGCGTCGATCGGATTCGGCTCTCCGCGACTCGTGCTCATCCGTTATCTCGACGGGGCGGAGTCACGCGAACAGGAGTCGATGCCGAGCAGCGAGTACGCGGGGCAGTTCCCGACCGCCGCCGTAACGAGTAACACGGCCGCGAGAATCCCTAAGACCGGTGAAAGAGCGGTCGAGAGCGGGACGGCTCCGACGAGGATCGCTATCGAGGCGGCCCCCGTCACTGCGCCGATAGCCGTCCGTGCCCTCCGATCGATCGAACCGACGTTGTTGTCCATGCTCCGTCTACGACAGGCACGCGTATATAGTTGATGTTGCCCATAAAAAACAATACTACTTCAGATTTCAACACCAAGGGATCTATCGGTGGATATTTACGTTTTCAGTATATCTCTGATTTCACAATATTAATACTCGCCCGGCACGTGTACACTGCCGTGATGGACCGTCAGAAATGCCGTTCGGTCGGCGCAGCGTTCGTACTCTTGCAGGGAGCGGTGACCGCACTTTTCCCGCAGCTGAGTGTCAAACTCACGAAACGGATGATCGGAAAGAACTTCGACAACGCTTCCAGACTCGAGGCGACCCCGACGTATCTCAGACAGCTCCGCGCGATCGGTGTCGGTATGATCGCCGCGGCCGGTACGGATCTCCTCCTGCAAAGCCTTGCGGGGACGGATACCCGCGCGTCCGGCACCGACCCGAGCGACGAACGCATCGACGCTGACGGAAGCGAGGAACCGAACTCGTAGTTACTCCGAACCGTCGTCGAGCTTGATGATCCCCTCGTCGTAGAACGATTCGAGCTCATCCGCCGAGGCCGCCGTCCGTTCGAGCAGCACTTCGAGCGTGTCCTCGCCGAGGTCCGGTCCGGTGTGTTCGACGCGACCCGGTGTCTCCGACATCTTCGGGAAGACGCCCGAGAGCGTCACCTCGCCGAGGTCCTCGTCCTCGACGGTGATGAGCGCGTCGCGTTCCTCGAGATGGGGGTCATCGTAGATGTCCTCGATGTCGTAGATCGGCGCGATCGCGGCGTTGTTCTCGTTGAAGATCTCGAGGACCTCCTCGCGGTCGTGTTCGGACATCCACGCCTGAATTCGGTCGTCGATCTCGTCGATGTGTTCGACCCGGTCGCTGTGGGTCTGAAACCGGGGATCTTCGGCCATCTCGTCGCCGCCGACGATCCGGAGGATCCGCTCGGCGATGCTCTGTGAGGACGCCGACAGCGCGACCCACTCGTCGTCGCCCGTCCGGTAGGCGTTCCGCGGCACCGAGTAGTTCGAGGCCCGGTTGCCCTGTCGCTCGCGGACGATCCCCTTCTGGTCGTACTCGATGACGTGATAGTTCATCAACGAGGAGAAGATCGGTTCGAGCAGACTCGTATCGATGTACTGTCCCGTCCCGCCGTTGACGTCCCGCCAGTAGAGCGCGAACATCGTCGCGAACGTCGAGTAGAGGCCGGCGAAGGCGTCCGCGAGCGGGAACGGCGGCAGCGTCGGCGGGCCGTCGGGCTGGCCGGTGAGATGGGCGAAGCCGCTCATCGACTCGGCGAGCGTTCCGAACCCGGGGCGGTCCTTGTACGGTCCGTACTGGCCGAACCCGGTCGTTTTGACCATCACGAGATCCGGGTTCGTCTCCGAGAGCGACTCCCATCCCAGGTTCCACCGCTCGAGCGTCCCCGGCCGGAAGTTCTCGAGGAAGACGTCCGCGTCCTCGACGAGATCGTGAACGAGCGCCTGCCCCTCCTCGTGGTGGAGGTCGATGGCGACGCTCTTTTTGTTCCGCGCCATCGCCTTGATCTGTAACTCCTCGTCGTGAAGCCCGTCACGGAGCGGATCGCCGTACTCGGGGTGTTCGATCTTGATGACCTCGGCACCGAAATCCCCCATCAGGGTGCCCGTCCAGGGCCCGGCGAAGATGCCGGCGGCCTCGAGGACGGTGACCCCCTCCAGCGGTAACTCGCCGTCGTGGTTCGACATTGTAGTCGGGCTACCACAGTCGGTTACAAGAAGGTTGCCATGTTAGGGGGAGCCAACGGTGGACCGTCCCGGCCCGTCTCCGGGGCGGGATACCGGACAAACAGAGCACACACCATGGTCGAACACACCGCATACGAGAGCATCACGGTCGATATCGAGGGCGACATCGCGACGATCGAGTTCCATCGACCCGAGAAGTACAACGCGTTGAACAACGACGTCATGCTGGATCTCCGACGCGCGTTCGATGCGATCCAACTCGATCGGGACATCGAAGCGGTCGTCATCACCGGCGAGGGCGACGACGCCTTCTCCGCCGGCGCGGACATCACCGAGTACGGCGGCCCGTCCGAAGAGCACGATCCCCTCCAGAAGGACCGACAGGAGCTATTTTATGAGATGTATCGAACCGCCCTCGACTGTCATGCGCCCGTCATCGCGAAGATCAACGGCTACTGCGTGGGCGGCGGGCTCATTCTGGCGATGTACTGTGACATCCGCGTCGCCGTGAAGGACGCGAAGTTCGGCGTGCCGGTGACCGACATCGGACAGATCCCGACCGGGGGGTCGACGCGACGGGCGATCGAACTCGTCGGCGAGGCGAAAGCGAAGGAACTCGTCTACACGGCGGGCTACATCGGCGCCGAGGAAGCCGAATCGATCGGGCTCGTCAACCACGCCGTCGAACGCGCCGCGCTCGATGAAACCGTCGACGGGATCGTCGAGGCGATCACCGAGACGGGGACGAAAGCCGTCAAGAACTCGAAGAAGGCGATGAACGCCGCGGCTCGGGCCAAGAACCTCGATGAGGCCAGAGAATACGAGGCCGACGTCTGGTGGGAGCAGTTCGCGACCGAGGAGCGCCGGCGGCTCGTCGAGGAGTTCAACGAGTCCTGAGCCGATCGATCCCGACGCCGTTCAGACGAGGTTCCGGAGCCACGATAGAAACCCCGTGCGTCCGGACGAACCCTCGGTGAGCTCCCACTCGGCC
>CAZWZX010000018.1:0-20332 GCA_964638655.1 uncultured Natronomonas sp. | reverse complement strand
GCGCCCCAGATGATGCGGGCGTCGGGATCGATGCGGTCGTAGATCTCCTCGACGACGCCCTCGGCCTCCTCGATAGACATGTCGGGGCCCCCGACGACGTTGACGAGCGCGCTCTGGGCGCCGTCGAACTCGACGTCGAGGAGCGGCGACCGGAGCGCCGAGCGGATCGAGTCCTGGGCTTTGTTCTCGGAGTCGGACTCGCCGAGGCCGATCATGGCGACGCCGCCGTTCTCCATGATCGTCTTGACGTCGGCGAAGTCGACGTTGACCAGCCCCGGCTTGGTGATGAGTTCGGTCATCCCCTTCACCGATCGCATGAGGACGCGGTCGCAGATCTTGAACGCGTCCTGCAGCGGCATGTTCGGTGCGTAATCGAGAAGTCGGTCGTTCGGGATCACGATGACGGTGTCCGCGACGGCCCTGAGCCGTTCGAGCCCGGCGTCGGCGTTCGCCCGCCGCCGTTCGCCTTCGGCGGTGAAGGGGATCGTCACGATCGCGATCGTGAGCGCTCCCTGATCCTGGGCGGCCTGAGCGACGACCGGTGCCGATCCGGTACCGGTGCCCCCACCGAGCCCGGCGGTGATAAACACCATATCGGAGTCGTCGATGGAGTTGTTGATGTCCTCTAAGTTCTCCTGGGCGGCTTCCTCCCCGATTTTGGGGACCGAACCGGCGCCGCGGCCGCCGGTTCGTTGGCGGCCGATGAGGATCTTTTCGTCGGCCTCGACCTCCGTCGCGAGGTGCTGGGCGTCGGTGTTCGCGGCGACCAGCTTCGCACCGTGGATCCCGGCTTCGGCCATCCGGGTAACGGTGTTGCCGCCGGCACCGCCGCAGCCGACGACCGTGATCTTCGTTTCGAGATCCTTGACGACGCTGGCCAACTCCTCGTCGGTCATCGTTCCCGAACTCTTCACGTCCGCCGAACTGTCGCCCGTTTCGTCGGACGCCCCGGCCGGCCGCTCTCCGTCTTCCTCGGCCTCGTCAATAGCGTCCTCGATAATCGAGTCCATTAGTGGCCGTTGTCGCCTACGCTCATAATAGTACTTTCCCCCGAAGTCTGACGCTCGTCGGACGCACGTCCGGGATCGGCGGGCGACTGGCTGCATAAACTACATACAGCGATATCGAATCGGTCTCACAGCGCTCACGCGCTCCGGCCCACGTCGGCGATGGATCACGAAGCGGGGCTCATCGCCAACGGTCCGGACACCCGACGGCGCCGGCCACGGGAAGTCTTCCGGGCTGTCCGCCCCGGGTGTTTATATACTGGGGGACGACGGAGGTACATATGACAGGGAGTGGCACCATCGAGCGGATCTTCACCGCGCCCGAAGCCGAAGCCGAGATCGAAGAGCGAACCGAGATCGAAGCGATCGCCGGCAAGGGGATTCGGGGCGATCGTTACTTCAGGGAGATCGAGACGGGGACCTTCGTCGAGTGGGACTCCCACGAGCAGCGCCACGACGGGTACGACCTCACGCTGATCGAACAGGAAGCCGTGACGGCGATCGAACGCGAGGCGGGCATCGAACTCGCGCCGGGCGAACACCGGCGGAACATCGAAACCCGTGACGTGGCACTCAACCATCTGGTCGGAGAGCGGTTCCGCGTCGGGGACGCCGTCTGTCGGGGCAATCGCCTGTGTGAACCGTGTGCGCACCTCCAGCGTCTCACTCGGGACGGCGTATTGGAGGCGCTCACCCACCGCGGCGGACTTCGGGCTGACGTACTCGAGGACGGGACGATCCGGCCCGGTGACGTCGTCGAAGTGCTCGACTGACGCGTATCGGGGCGTCGAGCCGAGTCGGCCCGGTATCCGTCGCCTTTCTCACGTTCTCAGAACGAGAACCGGCGTTCGCACACGCTGTGGACCTCGACCGGTTCGATCCGCTCGCCGTCGACCCGAACCGCCTCCCCCGAGGCGAGCCGGCCGAACTCCGGGCCGCTCTCGACGCCCCTCAATTCGGCGAGTTCCGGGTCGAACGCCTCGCGCCGGGCGACGATCGCGTCGGTATCTACCTCGACTGTGTCGTATTTCGATTCGAGCACCGACGCGAGCGCTTCGATGATCTCCCGGTACGTCGTCTCGCCGCGAAGGGCGACGACCCCGGAGACGAGCGAACCCCCCTCGCTCGTTTCGTAGGCGATGGATCGTTGCGAAACCGCCTCGAGAACGGACTTTCGGTCGATCCCGTTCGTCTCCTCGAGCAGCGTTTCAGGTAACGTCTCGGTGACGAAATCGCCGTCGTACGCCTCGGCTTCCGTCCCAAAGCGGAGCCCCTCATCAACCGGACACAGCGCTCCCACTACGCGATCAACCAACCCAAGGGGGACGCCCGTCGTCTCGCGGAGGAACGTCTCGGAGACGGTTTCGAACCCGAGTTCGTCGATAACCGACTCGAGCTCGGGATGGGAGCCATCGAGCAGGGCGAACTCGGTCCCGCTGGCCTGAAACGCCTTTGCGAGTACCGCTGTGGCCTCCCGGGGGCCCCCCATCGACTCCAGCCCCCAATCGGCGGCGATGTGGCCGACGCCCCAGTCGGTTTCGGTCACCACACGGTCGAACCGCGGGGCGTAGTGGCCGCCGCCGAACCCGACGACTGCCCGCTCGCGGTGGGCGTCGACGCCGCGGAGTTCGAGGACGGCCCGCGCGACGGCTCCGGCCCCCTCGTCGTCGCGCCACTGCCGTTCCTCGCTGCCCAACTCGACGAAAAGCGACGGGCAGCCGACCGTCGATGGGCCGTGATGCGTACACTCGATTCCGGTCTCGTATCCGGGCGGGGCGTGCCGTTCGAGGGCGTCCCGAACCGCCGAGAGCGCGTTCGGTGCGGCCCGGGAGAGCGACCGAGCCCGGCCGCCGTATTCGGCCGCCCCGAAGTTCCCGGTCGCGTGGGCGGTGAGCAACGGCCCCGTCTCACCCGAGTGTCGGGAGACGAAGACGAGCAGCTCGGGATCGTCGAACGCCGCCGCCGCTCCGTCGAGATACAGATGGAGATCGTCGAACGTTCTGAGTTCGATCCCGTCGGTCCGGTAGTAGGTCCCGCCACCGTTGGGGTCCGGCCGCGTTTCGTCCTCGAGTTCGTCCCACGTTTCCGACTCGAGCAACCGCTCTCCGATCCGTTCCGACGCTTCGTCCGCCCGTGAAACGACGACTGCGAGCATACGTCCCTTCGGTGGTCCCCGAACAAAGGGATGCGGATATGCCCCGATCGTGATTCCATATCTCGGTATATGGTTTATCCGACCGTTCGCCCGTTTTCGGGAACGCTTTTCGTTCGTGCGCGAGACCGCCCCAGTATGCAGGTATTCGGTCTCATCGGGAATCCGGTCGGTCACTCGATCTCGCCGCCGATGCACGAGGCGGCCTACGAGGAATGCGGACTCGACGCCCGCTATGTGACGTTCGAACCGTCGGTCGAATCGATCTCGGCCGCGATCGAGGGCGCGGAAGCGCTCGGCATCGTCGGACTGAACGTGACGATCCCGTTCAAAGAGCGGGTCGCCGAGCTCGTCCAGCCGGACCCACTCGCCGAGCGGATCGGCGCGGTCAACACGGTCGATTTCGACGGCGGGCCGACGGGGTACAACACCGACGCGGTGGGGGTCGTACGGGCGTTCGAACACCACGGCGTCGAACTCTCGGGATCGGCGGTCGTCGTCGGTGCCGGCGGCGCCGGCCGGGCGGCGGCGTTCGGCCTCGCCGACGAGGGAGTTTCCGTTCATATCGCGAACCGGACGGTCGGGCGGGCCGAAACGCTCGCCGACGAGATCCGGAACGCGAGCTCCGGGGGACTTTCGGACCTCGAAGACCGACTCGCCGGCGCGGATCTCCTCGTCAACGCCACGAGCGTCGGGATGGAATCGAACGAAACGCCGGTTCCGAAGTCGGCGCTTCACGCCGATCTGACCGTCCTCGATGCCGTCTACGCGCCGATCGAAACCCGTCTCCTCCGGGAGGCCGACTCGGTCGGTGCGACGACCATCGACGGGGCGTGGATGCTGCTGTTTCAGGGCGTCGAGGCGTTCGAGATCTGGACCGGTCGGGACGCACCTGTCGGGCGGATGAACGAGGCGCTCCGGGCGGCTCTGTGACCCCTTCCGCCCTCCCTCGGCCCCGGTTCGGCGGTCGTTTTTAAGTATCGGGCCGTGTACTGTCCGGTATGGGTGTTCTCGATATGATCCGACGATTGCTCGGAAGGGATGACAAAAACGATCCTGGCGGAACCGACGTCTCCGTCGGATACGACCCCGACGACAGTCCCGAACCGGACGAACCGAACGACGAACGGGACGATACCCGGGCGAAGACGGAAAGCGGCTCGATCGATTCCGAAGCCGCCGCCGAAGAAACGGACGCGGCCGCCGCGGGAACGGACGCTGCCGCCTCGACCGACTCGATGACTCACTCGACCGACGATCCGGAGACGGCGGCCGAACCCGCCGAAGCCGGCGCCGGCGTGACCGAACACAGCGGTACCGAGACACCGGCGGCCGAACCCGCCGAGGCGACCGGTCCGGTACCGGACGAGTCCGACGCCGAGCCCACGTCGGCATCGGATGGAGAGCCGGAGCCGAAATCGACGTCAGACGAGGGATCCGATCCGACCGACGGGATCGATTCGCCCGCCGTCGACACGGTGAGCGGGATCGGTCCGGCATACGCTGAACGACTCGCGGCGGCGGACGTCGAAACCGTCTCCCAGTTGCTCGAGGCCGATGCGGGTGACCTCGCCGAACGGACCGATATATCCGAGAAGCGGATCGGACGGTGGCAGGAGGACGCGGCCGACGAGTGAACCGCGAAACGGTTATTTTTCGTCGTCCCCTCGGAAACCCATGCGAGTCTGCACCGACCGACGGGCGTTTCGCTCGACGGCCCGGGACGCGCCCGCAACCGCGAGGGTGCCGGTCGAGTTGCGCGTCCACGTCGCCGACCCCTTCGAGGCGTACCGCCGCGCTCGGGCGGGTGACGGCGGCGACGTCTTCCTCGAGACCACCGGCGGCCAGCAGGGGTGGGGCTATTTCGCGACAGAGCCGATAGAGCGGATCACGGTTTCCGCGAACGCGGTCGCTCTCGACGGCGGTTCGCCGTCACTCGAGACGATCGACGCCGCGCTCGCCGGCGAAACGCTCGAACGCGGCGGCTGCGAAACGCCGTATCCGTGCGGCGTCTTCGGGTGGCTATCCTACGATATCGCGCGCGAACTCGAATCGATTCCCGAAGGGACGGTCGACGATCGCGGACTGCCGCGGCTCCAGTTGGCCAAATACGACCGCGTCGTCGCCTGGGAGGAACCGCACGCCAACGAGGTGACGCTTCGGATCACCGCCTGTCCGCGTCTCGACGAACACGACTCGGTGGATGCCGCCTACGAACGGGGCTTATCACGCGCCAGGGCGTTGATCGCTCGGATCGTCTCGGGCGATCGATCGGTCGGCCGCGGTCCGGCTGCCGGGGAGAGAGCGACGTTCGAGAGCGACTGTAGCCGGTCGGCCTTCGGGGCGCGCGTCCGGGACGTCAAGGGCTCGATCAGGGACGGCGATACGTTCCAGGCCAACGTCTCCCAGCGACTTTCGGCCCCGGCGACCGTCCACCCGGTGTCGGCGTACGCCGCGCTCCGTCGGGTCAACCCGGCGCCGTACTCGGCGCTCGTCGAGTTCCCGGGCGTCGATCTCGTGAGCGCGAGTCCCGAACTGCTCTTGGATGTCGACGGCGACCGACTCCTGACCGAACCGATCGCGGGGACCCGGCCACGGGGGGAAACGCCCGAGGAAGACGAGGCGTTCGAACGGGAGCTACGCTCGGACGAGAAGGAGCGGGCCGAACACGCGATGTTGGTCGATCTCGAGCGGAACGACCTCGGCAAAGCGAGCGAGTACGGCAGCGTTGACGTCCGCGAGTACCGGCGTATCGACCGGTACTCGGAGGTGATGCACTTGGTGAGTCTGATCGAGGGTCGCCGCCGCGATGACTGTTCGATCGCCGACGCCGTCGGCGCCGTCTTCCCGGGCGGGACGATAACCGGCGCGCCGAAACCGCGGACCATGGAGATCATCGAGGACGTCGAGCGGACGAGACGCGGCCCCTACACCGGGAGTATCGGCCTGTTCGGTTTCGACGACCGGGCGACGCTCAACATCACCATCCGAACGCTCGTTCGCCGCGACGACCGGTACTACCTGCGCGTCGGTGCGGGCATCGTCCACGACTCGGACCCCGACGCCGAGTACGAGGAGACGCTGGATAAGGGCCGGGCGCTGCTCAACGCGGTCGATACGGCCCTCGCCGACGCGACGTTCTCGATGGAGGCGCCCGAACAATGACCCGACCCACGGTGCTCGTCGTCGACAACTACGACTCCTTCGTCTACAACCTCGTCCAGTACGTCGGCACGCACGCCGAGGTCACCGTCCGACGGAACGACGAGATCGATACCGAGGCCATCCGTGCGCTCGACCCGGACGGGATCGTCGTCTCGCCGGGCCCGGGAACGCCGACCGAAGCCGGCGTCTCGGTCCCGATCTTCGAGGAGCTGTCGTATCCGACGCTCGGGGTCTGTCTCGGCCATCAGGCGCTGTGTGCGGCCCACGGCGTCCCCGTCGGCCACGCTCCCGAGGTCGTCCACGGCAAACCCTCGACGATCACTCACGACGGCCGCGGGGTCTTCGAGGGGCTCCCCGAGCGCTTCGAGGTCGGCCGGTATCACTCCCTCGCGGTCGACACCGAACTGCCGCCGGCGCTCGTCGAGACCGCCCGAACGGAGGCCGAAGACGGGATCGTGATGGGAGTCAGACACCGGGAGAAACCACACGCAGGCGTGCAGTTCCACCCCGAGAGCATCCTCACCGACCTCGGCGAGCGTATGATCGAGACGTTCTGTCGAGGCTGTTCCTGAGATGACGCGACAGTACCACGTCGATGGCGACCTCGTCGACCGATCCGAGGCGACTGTCAGCGTCGATGACCGGGGGTTCCGGTACGGCGACGGCGCCTTCGAGACGTGTCGCGCCTACGGCGGGGCGGTCTTTCTGTGGGAACGTCACCTCGAACGGCTGGAGCGGACCTGCGAGACGCTCGGGATGGCGACGGCGGTGCCGGACGATCTCCGAGGTCGGATCGACGCGACGCTCGCGGCGAACGGGCTCGACGACGCGTACGTGCGGGTATCGATCACGCGCGGGGTGCAACCGGGGAAGCTGACGCCGAGCGAGACGGTCGATCCGACGGTCGTCGTCTACGCCAAGCCGCTCCCCCGCGGTGGCATCGGTGGCGACCCCGTCTGGGGGACGCCGGCGACCGTCGAGACCGTCGAGACGCGCCGGATCCCCGACTCGGCGCTGCCCGCCGACGCGAAGACGCACAACTACCTGAACGGGATATTGGCCCGGATCGAACTCCGCGAGCGGGACGGCTCGATCGACGAGTCGTTGATGTATGACACCGACGGCCGCGTCGCCGAGGGGGCGACGAGCAACGTCTTTCTCTTCTCGGAGGGCACGCTGAAAACGCCCCGATGCGGTTCGCTCTTGCCCGGCATCACCCGCGAAACCGTCCTCGAACTGGCCGATCGGGCCGACGTTCCGACCGAAACCGGACGCTATTCCGTCGAGGATATCCGTGACGCCGAGGAGGCGTTCCTGACGAACACGACCTGGGAGATCCGCCCGATCGAACGCCTCGACGGGACCGCGATCGGCGGCGGCCCGGTGACCGACCGGCTCCGGTCGGCCTACGACGAACTCGTCGAACGGCGCTGTTATCGGGCGTGAACGTCCGATTTAGAACTTGTAGTTCGATTTCGACTCCAGATCGGTTTCGTCAGTCTCGATCGGCCCCGAGCGGACGAACTCGTAGTCGTCGTCGGTCAGATACACCGTTCCGTCCTCGACGGCGATCTCCACTCCGTTGAGGTATGCGCCCTCACACGGGCCGAAGTTACAGAACCCGCTGTCGGATTCGAAGTAGGCGCCGTGGTTCTCACAGATGAGTTCGTCGCCGCGCATCTCGGCGCCGGAACCCTTGTCGATCTTGATGTGGGTGTAATGCTGACAGTAGTTCAACCACGCGTGGACTTCGCCGTCGTTTCGGACCAAAACCGCCTCGCGTTCCTCGTCCGAACCGATATCGAGGACCGTGAACAGGTAGGTCGTCTCGACGGGCACGTCGTCGACGGGGGCGACCGCACGTCGTGTGGCCATCGCTTTTCAGTACCGGTCGATCCGACAAACCGTTTGCGGGACGTCACGCGTTTTTATGTACTCCGAGATCGATACCGCCTGTCATGGGCGACCTACGCGTACTCGTCAACGGAGTCGAACTGTCCGCCGAGTGGGCCGAGGAGAGCCCCGAAACGCGCGCCGCGGTCGAGGCGGCACTGCCGATAGAGGGCGAGGCGACCCGCTGGGGCGAGGAACTCTACTTCCGCAGCGGGATCGACGTCCCCGCCGAGTCGCCGCGTGTGACGGTCGAACCGGGCGCGCTCGCCTACTGGCCACAGGGGAACGCGATCTGTCTGTTCTGGGGACCGACACCGGCGAGTACCGGCGACGAGCCTCGCGCCGCATCCCCGGTAAACGTCTTCGCTCACGCCGATCTCTCCGGGTTCGATCCCGGTTCGGGCGGCGCGACGCTTCGATTGGAACCACCCGTGGAGTGAGGACGAATCACCCGTCTCCGGGACAGTCCCAGATCGCCGACAGCAGGTTCCGCTGGGCGGCCCGCATGTGTCTGGAGAACGTCGGCTGAGCCATCCCGAGCGACTCGGCGATCTCGCTGCCGGTCCGCTTCCGTTTCTCGTCGAAGTAACCGGCGTGGTAGGCCGTCTTCAGCACGTCCCGCTGTCGGTCGGTGAGCGTCTCGGCGAGCAGCGCCACCCACGGCATTCCCTCCGTCGGCGTCGCGTCCCGTTCGGCTCTCAACTCCGCTTCGCCGAACAGCTCTCGGACCTGCTCGAGGAACTGTCGGTGATCGCGCTCGCGGCGGATCGCGACGACGAGTTCACACGAGTCGGCACTGAGACGCATCGACCGAAAACTGACCCCGAGCGTACCCGTTCTGGAAACGGCACACTCCACGGACGGGGCTATCAGATAGATCGGCGCTGCGGCCTCCGAGAGGCGGTCGATCGATCCGATACCGGGAACGTCTTCGGCCGCTTCGAGTACCGTCCCCGGATCGACATCGTCGATCAGACAGTACAAAAGCGGCGTATCGCCGGCTCGGTGGCTCACGCTCCGCACGTCGACGGTCTCGGACAGCCGTTCCGCGAGCAAGCGAAGCGGATCGTTCGCGTCGACCGCCACCCCGAGGACGAGTTCTCGACCTCCGGCGCCGTGTAAAGCGTTCCGACGCTCGACTGCCGTGACCGCATAGCCGACGAGCGTACCCAGCTCGGTCAGTATCTCACGGACGCGGTCGTCGAACGTGTCCGTTTCGGTACCGTAGACGGTCAAAGCCCCGTACCGAAGCTCGCGGTGTTTGATCGGAACGGTGAGCACCGATCGGTAACCCCGCGACAGCGCCGCCTCGTGCCAGCGTTCCGTCCCCTCCGGGTCGGGGACGGCATGGATGCCCTCATCGAGACGATCGAACGCCATCCGCGCCGCCAGCGCCGGCGCGTCGCCGTCCGCCGACAGCGATATCTCCTCGAGATACGAGCGTTGGACCCCCGATCGGGCGACCGGAACGATTTCGTCCGAGTCGAAGTCGATGGTTCCGATCCAGACGCCCGCGAACCACTCGAGTTCGGCGAGCGCCGCACAGACGTCCCCGTAGATCTCCTCGCGGGAGTCGGCGTCGATCAACGCTCGATGCAGCGACCTGATCGTCGCGTTGAGGGCGTTGACGTACTCGATCTGTGTTTTCCGCTCCGTGATGTCGACGACGTATCCCGCGTAGCCGAGAATCTCCCGGTCATCACGGATGATCCGTGTGTAATCGAGCACCCAGCGCACGTCTCCGCCTCTCGTTACGACCCGGTAGGGTTCGTGGTGGAACCGTTCCGTGCCCCCCTCGCTGTTCGTTTTGACTTCCTCGATCACCCGATCGAGATCGTCCCCGTGTACGATCTCGGCGTAGGACGGATCCGCCTCGTAGAGCTCTTCCGGCGAGTATCCGAAGAGCCGTTCGATGTTCGGGGAGACGTACTCGACGGGCCACCCCGGCTCGTTCCGCCACGTGAAAACGACCACCGGGCCGTCGCCGAAGCGCTCCTCGGTCTCGGTCCACTCAGTCAGCCACTCCCTCATACTGTTCCCCCCTCTGATCTATCCAGATACGCCTCCGAAATAAATCCGTTGTCCCCGACGGTACGACAGGCCACTATTATAATAGCGTCTGGACTTTTGACCCATCGAGCGGTAGGAGCATGCGCGAACGGCCCGACGGCCGGTCGTTTCGGCTCTCCGGGGGTCCGGGTGCGGGGATGCACCACTTTTGATCCGATCGCTACGCCGTTTCGATCCCGCTGACGTCGCTTTCCGTCCCGCCGACGACGAGCGCTCCCTCGGCATCGGGGCCGATCGAGAGCTCCGCGCCGGCGACGATCGGGGCGACGAGCCCCGCGATGACCGTCGTCGGTTCGGCGAGCGAGCCCCGGACCGCGACGGTGTCCCGCTCGTCGATCCCGTGTCGGTCGATGACGGCCCGTGCCGCTCGGAGCGTCTCGGCGTGTGTGTAGCTGTCTTCCGTCGTCCGAAGCAGTGTATCGTCGGCCTCGACGTGATCCGGTGGCTCCGTCGGGTTCTCGCTCCAGATGTCGCGCTCGAAATACGACACCGTCGGATCCGTCGGCGGGTCGCCGTAGACGACCTGTTTCGTTTCGGGTCCGAACGAGTACCGCTCGGCGTCGGCCGCCGGCACGACGAGGGCCCGCACCTCCCGTTCGACCGCCCGCGGGGGAGCGAAGCTAACGATAGCGCCGACCGAAGCTGCCCCATAGAGGGTCAAAACGGGCTCCGGAAGCGGATCGTCGGCGATCGCGACGCCCGCCCCGTTCCTGACGCCGACGTGTCTGAGGAAGTTCCCGGTCTTCCAGGCGCTCGTACAGAACCGGCGGTAATCGTAGCGTCTCCCGACGGCCGGCGCGGAGAGCGCGGTCGAATCGGAGCGTCGATCGCGGGCGATCGCGTCGCCGAGTACGTTCATACCCCGGATACGGCTCCGATCGATTTATATATCGGCATCGACGGTTCGGCCGTTTCGTTCGCTGTCGTATCCGTCACGTACTTCCGGAGACCAACCCTACCAGCGTTATGGAGTATCTCGAGCGCCGTCGGGCGCTTATCGAGTCGCGGCTCGAGGCCGTCCTCGAGGCCACGGAGCCGGACGCGATGACGGAGCGGCTAACGCACGTCTCCCTCTCGGGCGGGAAACGCGTTCGACCGATGGTGACGCTTCTGGCTTTCGAGGCGGCCGGCGGCGAGTTGGTCGGCGAGGACGGCCGCGGCTCTACCGCCTCCGCCAACGCCGTCGACTTCGCGGCCGGGATCGAACTCGTCCACAACGCCTCGCTCGTCGTCGACGACATCATCGACGAGTCCGAACTCCGTCGCGGCGTCGAGAGCACCTGGGCGGCCTTCGGTCACGGTCCCGCGATCGCCACCAGCGACGGACTGCTCGGGGAGGCCTTTTCGCTTTTCGACGACGACGACCGGGCGATGCGGGCCGTCGCCGAAGCGATGGTCGAACTCGGCGAGGGCGAGGCGCTCGAACTCGTCGAACAGCCGACGACCGAGGCGGAGTATCTCGAACTCGCCCGGCGGAAGACGGGGGCGCTCTTTCGGGCCGCGGCCGAGCTCGGCGCGATCGCCGCCGACGCCGACACCTACACGATCGAATCGTTCGGCGGCTACGCCGAGCGCGTCGGGATCGCCTTCCAGATCCGCGACGACGTGCTCGATGCGACGGCCGACAGCGAGGAACTCGGCAAGCCGACCGGCCAGGACGAGGCGATGCAGCGACCGTCGCTCGTCCAGATCACCGAGATGACACCGGAAGAAGTGAACGCGCGGGCCCGATCGGAGTCCGACGCCGCGCTCTCGTCGCTGTCGGCCGCCGATCCCGGCGACAGCCCCGCGGTCGGATATCTACGGGATCTCGCGGAGTTCGTCGTCGTCCGCGAGCGATAATCGGGCGCATCACGATCGCCGAGCCTCATCTAGAAGATCTTTTCGCACGGGATATAGGCCTGTTTTCCCCATATAGATATTGGTCCCAGTCAAGTCGGGTCGGCTTCAACAAACCAGTCAATCAATCAAGCGTCTGCATACCTCTTCACAAAATGGGTGTTGCGAATCATGGAACGCTATCTGTCATCGATCCCAGCCACGATGAGTGCTAACACCGGAACGATCTCCAACCGACCGACCCACATGAGTATGATCATGAGGACTTTCGTCGTGTTGGGGAGAAACTCGTAGCTCCCAAATGGACCAAGTGGTCCGAGCCCGGGGCCAATATTTCCGATTGTAGCGAGCGACGCTGCAAGTGCTTCAGTTCCACTAAGCGTCTCTCCGATCCGTGCCGTATCAAGCTCAATAAAAACAGCTGCTAGTGCGAAGAGCAGAAAATACAGCAGGGTAAAGGTGAGTATCCCACGGATAATCTTCTCGTCAACGACCTCGCCACCGAGCCGAACTGGCTGAACCACATCCGGGTTTGCCGAGGTGTACAGTTCGCGTCGGAGTGTTTTCAATAGAATAAGCCAGCGGATCACCTTGATTCCACCACCGGTTGATCCTGCGGATCCCCCGATAAACATCGTGAATAAGAGGAGAAAGTGCATATGGGTGTCCCACCGGGCGAAGTCGGCGGTTGCGAAGCCGGTCGAATTTAGCAGTGATCCGACCTGGAACGCTCCGTGTCGAAGAGCGCTCTCGGTGACACCTTCGGTAACGCCGCCGATCTCGGTCGGTGGCGCACCGCCTCGAAAGAGTGCGACTGCAAGCACGCCACTCAAAAGGGCTGCGAGTCCGAGATACACACGAAACTCTGTATTCTCCACCAGTTTCGCTGCCTCATCACGAAGTACATACCAGAACAGCGCAAAATTCACACCTGCGAGAAGCATAAATGGGATAATTGTCCATTGTACGATGGGCGAAAACGCCGCGATACTATCGGCTTCAGGGGAGAAACCGCCTGTCGGCATCGTGGAAAGTCCGTGGGCGATAGCGTTGTACAAGTTCATGTTTGGGGCGGCTCCAACCAGATGAAGCGCATACAGCACGACGATAAGGACGACCGTGAAGACGAGATAGATCGTCCAGAGGGCGCGTGCGGTCTCAGCGATACGGGGTGTGAGCTTTTGCAATCCAGGACCGGGGGCTTCCGAATCCATTAGCTGAGCGCCGTTAACCGCTAACTGTGGGAGAATGGCGATCATGAGGACGATAATCCCCATTCCACCGAGCCACTGTGTGAGCTGTCGCCACATCAAGACGGCGTGTGAGTGTCGTTCGAAGCTAAGTTCGGTGGTGACAGTGGCACCGGTGGTTGTGAATCCGCTCATCGACTCGAACAGCGCGTTTACTGGGTGGCCGAGCGCAGATCCGTTCCCATACCCAGCGAGGATATACGGGATCGCGCCGACGATTGCTGCCAGTAACCACGCAAGCGAGACGACAGCGAGCGCCTCGCGGGGACCGAGGTCAGGGTCCGGATCGAGCTGTTCGAGCCCGATCCCAAACGCGACTCCGAGAACCATTGAGACGGCAAAGACCCACACATCCTGTGAGTAAATGATGGCGATCAGAAGCGGGATGCTCATCGCCACCGCGAGGTATTTTATGATAGTCCCAACGTAGCTAAATGTCGCTCGCGTATCGATAGTTTGTACCATTTCCTCTCCTCGAACGCTCTCTGGATATTATCTGCTCGTCGTGTTCTCAAGTACCCGTCGATGCAGCCGTTAGCGTGAATTGAGACTGATGATGTTCCATGCCCGGTGTAGTGGAAACAAATACTACCTGGTCTAAGACAACCGTTTTGATGGGATAGCGTCTGTGCAAGACACGCGCTGTACATCTCGCACGGCATGGCCTGATAGGATCCAGAGAGGACTGTTCCAGTATTTTCGGTAGGAACCTCGACAGATTTCACGTTCGCACTCCCCTCGGTCAGTCACCGATGTATCCGGCTACTTGGATTCCTCTCTGTTGAAACGTTTTTGACATCCTTCCCGCTCTTCAGGGCGGGGTTTTAGCCTTGGACCTTCGATAAATCGCGCGGGATGAGAAAACGAACGAGTTCACTCATGAGAGGGAGTCACTTGCGAGTGTACAGGTGGATTCGGCGCTGTGATCGGTCCCCACGGGCCGGATGAGATATGCGCCCTCCGTTCGGTATGCAGCACTTGGCAATACTACAATATGTTTTATATCTGTCTCTCGTCGTAATTCGACGAACGACCGCCTCGCCCGGCCGACGAACGGAAACCGGTTTACCCCCGGGGGACAGAACCTCGCCTATGATCGTTCCGGGGTCCGCCTCACAGGAGCTCGCAGCGGCGCTCGCGAGCGAACTCGACGAATCGCTCGCGGCCGTCGAGTACGACCGGTTCGCCGACGGTGAAACGCTCGTTCGGGTCCCCCAATCCGACGACAGGGCGGTCGTCGTCGCCTCGACGGTCTCGGATACCGCACACGTCGAATTGCTCCAACTCCAGGACGCCGCCGCCTCGCAGGCCGAGGAGGTCGTTACCGTCCTCCCCTACATGGGCTACGGGCGACAGGACGAGGCCTTCGAGGCGGGCCAGCCGGTATCCGCGCGGGCGATGGCCAGGGCGATATCGACCGGGACCGACCGCGTCGTCACCGTCAACCCCCACGAGGACGTCGTCTGCGATTTCTTCGACGTCCCCTGTACCGCCGTCGATGCGGCCGGCAGACTCGCCGAGCCCCTGCCCGAACTCGCCGATCCGCTCTTTCTCTCGCCGGACGCCGGCGCGCTCGGACTCGCCGAGACCGTCCGGGACGCCCACGGTGTCGGCGAGACGGACTACTTCGAGAAGGTTCGCCACTCCGACACCGACGTCGAGATCCGGCCCAGCGACGCCGCCACTGCCGACCGGGACGTCGTTTTGGTCGACGACATCATCGCGACCGGATCGACGATGAGCACGGCGATCGGACAGATCTCGGACCCCTCGCGGGTGTTCGTCACCTGCGTCCATCCGATGTTGGCGGCCAACGCCCGGACGAAACTGGCGACCGCCGGCGTCGACGCGGTTTACGGCACCGACACGATCGAGCGGGCGGTCTCGGCGGTTTCCGTTGGGCCGACGGTCGCCGAAACGCTGTAGCGACCAGTCTCGGCGTTTTCACCCCCGTCGCGCGAACAGCGTGACCCCTGCGAGCGCAACCAGAGCGATGGCGATCCCGAACCCGGGCTGATCCTCGACTGCGGCCGGTTCCCCTTCCGTTTCTTCGGCGACCGGTCCCTGAACTGTCACCTGTACCGACCGATCGCCCGCCGAAACCGTTCTTTCGCCCCGCTCGTCGAAAGAAACGGCCGTCTCGACGACTGTCGATCCCGCCGCGATCCGGACCGATTCGCTCGCCACGGTCTCGCCGTCCACGGCGAAGACGACCTCGCCCTCGGCCGGCCGGTCGGCGGCCGGTTCGACGGTCGCCCGGAGGCTGACCGACTCCCCGATGGTGGGATCGATCGGCTCCGCCACCAGGCCAGTTACCGCCAGCGCTGCTGGCTCCTCGACGGTCGCTGTCACTGTTTCATCGCCGACCGAGACGTCGAACTCGCCGGGGGCGTCGAACCCATGTGAGAACGAAAGCGTCGTCGATTCCCCGGACGCGAGCCGCCCGGAATCGACGGCGACCGTTTCGCCGTCCACCCGAAGCTCGGCCTCGAACGCTCCGGAGTCCGACCCGACGTTTCTCGCCGTCGCGTTCACCTCGAGCGTCTCGCCGGTCACCAGCCGAGGTTCGTCGAGCGTCCCGTTCCGGTACGGCCCCGAAACCGACGTTTCGTCGACCGAGTACCGGACGTCCGGGCCGCCGAAGGCTTCGACGTGCTCGCTTCGGGTCGGAACCGGCGGCGTCTCGGTCGTTTCGGTGTACCGCTCGAGATCGCTCCGTATCTCGCTGCCGCCGGCGGTTTCGACGACCTCGAGGAACCGACGCTGTGTGAGTTCCTCGTCGGTGTTTATCTCAGCTATCACGGCGTCGAGCGTCGTGTCGGCTTCCGACCGCAGTGTTCGGTCCAGATGGGCGAACACCAACGTTCCGCGATCGTAGTCCGCGTCGGTCCCCGCCCACGTGCCCGGTTCGGCGAGAACGACGTCGCCGTACTCGGTGTCGGTTCCCGCCTCGATCCGATCTCTGAACGCCTCGTAGTCGATATCGCCGGCCTCGTACGGCAACAGCGCCGCGTAGTAGTCGGCCATTCCCTCGACCGTCCAGCGGGTTTCCGCCGTCGGCTCGTATCGCTGGCGGGTGTGGACGTACTCGTGAACCCACGTATCGCGGTTCGTGCCGAGCCGTTCGGCGTCTCTGACCCACATGTCGCCGCCGCTGCCGCGCTGGACGCCGGCGACGACCCACGTGTGTTCGGCCGTCGGGGCCGCGATGACGAACACCCCGGGGTCGCGCTCACCGATCGTGAGTCGCTCCGCGGACGATTCGAGCGTCTCGAGAACGTTTTCGGGCTCTTCGCGGAGATCGGCGGCCTCGGGGACGACGAGACGGAACCCCTGTCCGGCCGCCGAACCGGTGTGCTCGGTGTAGGGGCCGAGATACGCCATGTGCGTACTCGCGATCCCCTCGCCGTCGACGACGTTTTTCCGGACGATCTCCTCTTCATCCGGGGCGATGCTGGCCCACGAGACGCCGATCCCCGGAGTTCGGACGAGCGCCCACTCGTCGGCGACGACGAAGCGGACACCCTCACGGTCGCCACGGGTGTCACGAACCGTTCCCTGATACTCGTATCGAACCGTCGGCGTCTCGGTCGACCCCGTCCACTCGTAGGTTCGATCGTCGACCCGCTCGAAGCCATCCGTCCCGTAGACGTCCGTTTCCTCGGGGATCACGATCTCGAGTTCGACCGCCGAGTCGGGGATCGATACCCGGGTTTCGACGTCGACCCGGTCGTCGCTCGGTGACTGTGAGAGCGTGTTCTCGATCTCGATATCGGACGCCGACCCGGCGACCGGCGAACTGAACGCGGCGGCGCCACAGACCAACGCGCCGACGAGCAGTACGAAAACGACGGCCGGACGGGATTTCATCACTCCTCCGAGACTGGCTCGATCGCGATATACATATCGACGGATTCGACGTCCCACACCCGTTCGTGGCCGTCCTCGACGGCGCCGAACTCGGCCGCACGGACCTCACCCGCGATGAGATCGAGATGTTCGTCGACGAGTTCCGCGATCCGCTCGTCGCGGACGTCCAACTCGACGCGGATCTCGCGTTCGATGTCGAGTTCGAGTTCCTTCCGCATCTCCTGGATCCGACGGATGACCTCCCGGGCGTACCCCTCGCTTTCGATATCCTCGGTGAGCGTCGTGTCGACGTAGACGACGCCGCGATCGTCGCCGTCGACCGAGAAGGCCGTCCCTTCGACTCCCCCGGGCGTTTCGGTGTTGAACGAGACCATCTCCTCGGTCAACTCGACGTCGCGACCGAGTTCCTCGGCGACCGCCTCGGCGAGCGCCGCACGGTCGGGGTCGGCGACGGAGACGGCGTTGATCGCGTTCATGACCTCGCCGGCCTCGTCGCCGAAGGTCGGTCCGAGTACCGACATGTCCGCGCGGGCGCTGTAGGAGAGTTCTCCCCACTCCGTATCGGGGTCGATCAACTCGATCTCGCGGGCGTTGAGTCGATCCTCGAGGAGGGTGCGGTGACGATCGACCGCCTCGGCGGCGCGCTCGTCGTCGGCCGCGACGACGACCCGCGTGACCGGCCACCGGAGTTTCCGCTCCGCCTGCTGGCGGGCGTTCGAGCCGGCCTCCTCGACGGCCTCGACGATCTCGATATCCGTCTCGAGGGTCGGGTCGTGTAGTCCCTCCTCGACGGTCGGCCAATCCGACATGTGGACCGTCCGATGTTCGTCGTCACCGGTCAGCGTGCCGTAGATCTCCTCGGCGACGAACGGGGCGAAGGGCGCCAGAAGCTTCGTCGTCTCGAGGAGGACGTGATACAGCGTCGCGTAGGCGGCCGTCTTGCTCGCCGAGTCGGCCTCCTCCCACATCCGCTCGCGGACGACCTGGATGTAGAACCGCGAGACGTCCTCGACGATGAACCCGAGCAGGGCGTCGAGCGCTCTGTCCTGTCTGTAGCCGTCCCACTGCTCCGTCATCTCGGCCGTCACGGTCTGGAGCCGCGAGAGGAGCCACTCGTCGACGGTCTCCAATTCGGCCTCGGCGACCGAAACCGCCCCCGGATCGAACTCGTCGAGCCGCATGTACGGCAGCGGGAACCGGAAGACGTTCCAGAGGATGTTCAGGTCCCGTTGCCGGTTCTCCATCTCGTCCCACGAAAAGCGCATGTCGTCGCCCTGCGGGTTCTGGGTGAGGAGGAACAGCCGCATCGGGTCGGCGCCGTGGCGGTCGATCGCCTCCTGTGGGGCGACGATGTTGCCGATCGATTTCGACATCTTGCGGCCGTCCTCGGCGAGCGCCCATCCGTGCATCAGGACGTCCTGATAGGGAACCTGATCCAGCGCGGCGCTGCCCATTCCGAGCTGTGACCAGAACCACCCTCTGGTCTGGTCGTGGGCCTCCATGATCAGGTCGGCGGGCCACAGCCGCTCGAAGGCCTCTTCGTTCTCCGGGTAGCCGATCGTGCCCCACGAGGCGACCGACGAGTCCAGCCAGACGTCGAAGACGTCCGGGACGCGCGTGTACGTGACGCCGTCCTCGGTGATCGTCAACTCGTCGACGGTGTCCTTGTGGAGATCGACCGATTCGGGATCGATCTCCTGATCGACGCGCTCGGCGAGTTCTTCGCGGGTGCTGATGACGATGGCCGACCCGACGTCCCCGTCCCACTCTTCGACGTCGCCGTCGCTGGCTTCGGCATCGGGAACCCAGATCGGGATCGGGATCCCCCAGTAGCGCTGTCTGGAGACGTTCCAATCCGGCGAGTCCTCGATGAAGTCCCGAAAGCGGTTGTCCCGTGCCTCGGGTGGATACCACTCGCTGTCCTCCATGTTCGAGAGCAGCTCGTCTTTGATGTCGGTGACCGTGATGAACCACTGGTCGGTGACCATCTGGATGATGCCCGTGTCACACCGCCAGCAGTGGCCGTAATCGTGGTGATGCGTCTCGGAGGCCAAAAGCAGCCCCTTCGAGTCGAGGTCGGCGATGATCCCGTCGTCGGCGTCCTTGACGAACTGCCCGGCGTACTCGCCGGCCGCCTCGCCGTAGACGCCGTCCGGCCCGACGGGACAGAACACTTCGAGGCCGAGTTCTCGTCCTCGCTCGAAGTCCACCTCACCGTGCCCCGGCGCGGAGTGGACGAGCCCCGTCCGGTCTGCCTCGACGTAGTCGGCGCCGTACACCTCGAGCGCGCCCTCGAAGTCGGGCGCGTCCGGCACCTCCTCGCGGAGGGGGTGTTCGTACGTCCAGCCGATCATCTCCTCTCCGGTGACCTCCTCCAGTACCTCGTGGTCGTCGTATCCACCGCGTTCGAGGGCGTCCTCGACACAGGACTCCTCGAGATACAGCGTCTCCGTCGCGTCGTTTCTCTCGGCCGCAACCGCGAGATAGGTCGCCTCGGGATCGACGGCGACGAAGGTGTTCGCCGGGATCGTCCACGGCGTCGTCGTCCAGATGACGAGCGAGCCGTCACGGTCGGTCAACTCGAACTTCACGTAGATCGAGGGGTCCTCGACGTGTTCGTACTCGACCTCGTTGTTCGCGATGGCCGTCTCACACCGGGGACATTGGCTGATCGAGCGTTTGCCCTGTTCGACGAGTCCGCGGTCGTGGGCCTTCGAAAAGCCCCACCAGGCGGCCTCCATGTACTCCGGTGTGACGGTCTTGTAGGGATCGTCCCAGTCCATCCAGACGCCGAAGGACTTGAAATCCTCCTGGAGCCCCTCGAGTTGCTCCTCGGCGAAGGATTTGCACTCGTCGATGAACTTCTGCTCGCCGAACTCCTCGATGTCCTTTTTGTTCTCGAAGCCGAGCTTTTCCTCGACTTTCGTCTCGATCGGCAGCCCGTGCATGTCGTAGCCGGGGCGGTCGGTGACGTCGTAGCCGCACATCCGGAGGTACCGGATGTAGGCGTCTTTCAGCGTCTTGTTCCACGTCGTTCCCATGTGGGCGGCCCCGGAGGTGTAGGGCGGCCCGTCGACGAAAAAGAA
>CAZWZX010000017.1:0-20545 GCA_964638655.1 uncultured Natronomonas sp. | reverse complement strand
CGGACATCCTCGTCGCCGCCCCCTGTGGGTTCGGCCTCGAGCAGACCTTCGAGAATAGATCCGATCTGACCGGTCGTCCGGGATACTCGGGTCTCCGGGCGGTCCGGATGAACCGGGTCTACGCCGTCGACGGTCACCACCTGATGAACCGTCCGGGACCCCGAGTCGTCGAGTCCCTGGAGACGCTCGTCTCGCTGCTCCATCCGGACGCGTTCGATCTCCCGGAGCCGTGGATGGCGAGTTCCTTCGCCGGCGAACCGTGACGCTCGCGCTCCCGTCGGCGATCGCCGATGCGATCCGCGAACACGCCCGGACGGGCGTCCCCGAGGAGATCGTCGGCGTTCTCGCCGGAAAGCACGGCGAACACGAATCGAGGGTCAGACGAGCCTACCGGGCAGCTAACGTCGCGACCCGACCGACGAGACGCTACGAGATCGATCCGAAAACCGAGCTCGAGTTGCTGGAGCGGATCGAGGATGCTGGCCTCGAACCTGTCGGCTTCTATCACTCACACCCCGAGGGACCGCCGAAGCCGAGCGAAACCGACGTCGAACTCGCGGCGTGGCCGGACTACTCGTACGTCATCGTTTCGCTTGCGTCCGGAGAGCTCGAGATCAAAAGCTGGCGGTGGCGGGACGATCGCTTCGAGCGCGAGCCGGTTCGGATCGAGTGACGGGAGGTGCGTCGATCGAAGGCACCGAACTACTCGTCGACGGGCGTTTTGACGACGGTGACCGGGCGCGTCGCCATCCGAGCGACCCGTTCGGCGACGCTGCCGAGGAGCCGTCGATACTCGCCCGATCGGTTCTTCGAACCGATGACGATCAGTCCGACGTCAGCCGAATCGGCGTACGTGAGCACCTCCTCGTGTGGCACCCCGTGTCTGAGAACTCCTTCGGCCCCGACGCCTTCGGCTTCGGCCGCCTCGAGGATGTTCTCGATCGCCTCGCTACCGGCCTGCTCGAGCGCCCTTTCGAGCCCCTCCGACTCGTGGACGTACTCGTCGCCCGAATAGGAGCTGTAGGTGTCCGTATCGACCACGTAGAGGACGTGCAGTTCGGCGTCGTACCGTTTTGCAGCGTCGATAGCGTGTTCGATAGCACGGTCGACCCCGGCGCTGGCGTCGGTCGGTAGCAGTATCCGATCGTACATATGTGGGTCTGCTCGTGGGAGACACCTATTCGTTTCGCACGGTCCCGTCGGAGGAGAGGTTCACAACGGTTTATTTCTCGCCGCGTCAACGTCCGGACGAATCAGATGTACGACGATATTCTCGTTCCGACAGACGGCGGCGAGGGAATGGCGACAGTCATCGAACGCGCCGTCGACGTGGCGGCACAGCGTAACGCGAGGCTCCACGCCCTCTCGGTCATCGATAGCGAGGTCTTTCTGACGCTCGACGAGCAGTTGACCGACGCGGTCGATGCGGAGTTGACGGCGAACGCCGAACGCGCCGTCGAGAGCGTCACCGACGCCGCGGAGGCGGCGGGCGTCGAGAGCGGCGGCGCCGTCCGTCGAGGGCGACCGAGCGACGAGATCCTCGCGTACGCCGACGAGATCGGCGCCGATCTGCTCGTAATGGGAACCCGCGGGATCGACGACCACGAACGCCGAATGCTCGGCAGCGTCTCACAGGACGTGATCACCGAGACCACCCGTCCGACGCTCGTGGTTCCAGTCGAGTCGAACTGAAACGGACGACACGCGACGGAGCGAGCGACTCCGATGAGGTTATTTTTAACGATCGGTTAGAAACATCGAAATCCAATGGATATACGACTATAAAATGAGTAATAACATGTATAGAGACAACCCTTATACCGGTTCAGGTGAGCGTTTTAGATACAATGACCGACCGATCGATTGGCTCGCGAACGGCGAGCGGACAGCCGATTAGAGGTGAGTGCTGAGTCGATGGGTGAAACGACCACGAAAGCTCGGACGGATACGGCGACGATGCGAAGTGAGTGTATCTCGTTCGTTCGATCGGCCGTGGCCGACGCCGACGCTGGGGGCGTCGTCATCGGGTTGAACGGAGGTGTCGATTCGACGGTCACCGCTACGCTCGCAGTCGAAGCGCTCGGCGCCGAACGCGTCTCGGGGCTCGTTCTGCCGAGCAGCAAGATCGGTTCCAGGAGCGCACAGGACGCGGAGGCCGTCGCCGACGTCCTGGGTATCGAAGCCGAAACGATCCACCTCCAGTCCCTTTTGATGTCCTTCGGGGAATTGGCCCCTCACACAGATCTTCACGGCGATCCGATCGTTCGCGAAAGCCTCGTCGATCGCCTCCGGATGACGATGCTCTACCTCGCCGCGGACGCGACGGATAGACTCGTCCTCGGGACGATAACCCGGAGCGAGCTGCTGTTGGGGTCGTTCAGCGAACACGGTGACGGCGCTGCCGACCTGCTCCCGCTCGGGGGGCTCTATCGAACCGAAGTCGAGACGCTAGCTGAGTATCTCGAGATACCTGATTTCGTCGTTGAGACGCCCGCAGCCGCCGGTTTTTATCCCGGCCGATCGGATAGCCACGACCTCGAAGAGCCGCAGTCAGTGATCGACGCCGTCCTTCGGCGACTCGTCGAGGCCGACGACGATCCCGAACGGATCGCGGCGGCGCTCGGTCTCGAGCCCGAAGCAGTCGAGCGGATCGTCCGTTATCACGAGACGACCGAGCACAAGCGACGGTTCCCACAGACACCGTCGAGAACCTAGATCGCGCACGTCGATTCGTACTCGACCTCGTGGATCGACTCGATACCGCCCTCACCGCAGATCGGACAGTCCGGACGGGGTTCGATCGAGATCTCCTCGAACGTCATGTCGGCGGCGTCGTAGAAGATCATCCGGCCGTCGAGCGTCTCACCGTAGTCCAGGCAGAGTTTGATCGCCTCCGTCGCCTGCATACAGCCGACCGTACCGGGCAACACGCCCAGTACGCCCGCTGTCGCACAGTCCGGGACAGTTCCCGGCTCGGGAGCCTCGGGGAACAGACACCGATAACAGGGGCCACCGTCGTTAGCCTCGAACGTCGTCACCTGTCCCTCGAAGCGAAGGATCGCCCCGTGAGCGAACGGAACGCCGGCCAGCGTGCAGGCGTCGTTGACCAGATAACGGGTCGCGAAGTTGTCCGAGCCGTCGACGACGATGTCGTACGCCTCCAACAGCTGTTCGATGTTCTCCTTTTGGACCCGTGTTTCGTGGGTTCGAACCGTCACGTCGGGGTTTTGCCGTTCGATGAAATCGCGTGCCGAATCGACTTTCGGACGCCCGACGTCCGCCTCGGCGTGGACGACCTGTCGCTGGAGGTTCGAGCGCTCGACGACGTCATCGTCGGCGATGCCGATCGTTCCGACCCCGGCGGCGGCCAGATACTGCAGTATCGGCGAGCCGAGGCCGCCGGCCCCGAGACAGAGAACCTTCGAGTCGAGCAGCCGTTTCTGTCCCTCCGGGCCGATATCGTCCATGATGATGTGTCTGGAGTAGCGGTCGAGTTGCGCCGCGTCGAGCGAGAGATCGGACATGGGGCCGTGTTGGGTGCCCACGTATAAATCCACGGGGGTGTCGGTGGAGGTACGACTCCTCGCGAGTAGTGATTTGCGCACAGGCGGTGCAGTCTATCGACGATCCGTTCACCGCGCTCCCGCCCCGGCGGACCGCCGTCGATCGGTCAGCTCACGGGCGGTCTGGTTCCGTACTAGTATATAAATAGAGGGTAAGCCCGAAACTCACTTGTCGTCGAACTCGAGGGAGACGGAATTCATACAGAACCGCTTCCCGGTCGGGTCGGGGCCGTCATCGAAGACGTGGCCGAGATGACCCTCACACCGGGCACAGACGACCTCGGTTCGGACCATCCCGTGGCTTCGATCCTCGCGGAGTTCGACTGCGCCGTCCTTTGCGTCGTAGAAGGATGGCCACCCCGAGTTCGAGTCGAACTTGGTCCCCGAGTCGAAGAGTTCGGCACCGCAGCCCGCACAGCGGTAGATCCCGTCGTCGTCTTTGCCCAGATACTCCCCGGAGAACTTCGGTTCGGTCCCTCGCTCTCGGAGGATCCGGTACTCCTCGTCGGTGAGTACCTCGCGCCACTCCTCGTCGGTCCTCGGGGGTTCGTTCGTTTCGGACATACACACGCTTGGGCTTCGAGGGGCTTTGTCGTTGCGGCGCCGGAGATGCCGGGCGAGCCAGTGATCGGACGGCGGCGAACGCGGCGGTCCCGCAAAGTCAAAGAGCGTTCCGACGAATCCTCCTGTATGCGCACCGAAGAAGAGATCAGAGAGCGAATCGCCGAACTCGAAGCGCAGTACGACGACTACGACCCGCCGTCCTCGGAGTTCGAGGACACCGCCGAGGTCGCCATCCTCCGGGCGATCGAGGAGCTAGAGTGGGTCATCGAGGAGTACGAGGGAACGGCCGGTTTCACCACGTCCTGAGCTGTATCAGGTTCGCAGAGCGGGAACGTCGGGATCGAATCAACGATGATCCACGAACGACCGATTCTCAGGAGCCGTCACCCTCCGTGTCTTCCCCGTTGTCCGTACTGGGCTCCGAGCCGTCGGCTTTCGATCGTCGAGCGAAGAGACGCTGTCGGAGCGATCGTTTCGCGGGACGCTCCGAGAGCAGTACGGAGGTGTCGATCGTGTTGACGACATCGAAGACGAGCGAGCCGCTGAGCAGCCTCGAAAGTAACCCCTGTCCGGTCGCACCGATGAGCACGAGCGAATGGTCGGTGGCGGCTTCCTCGATCGCTTTCTCTACGTTACCGTCCGTTCTGACGAGGAGCTCGGCGTCCCCGAGGTCGTGATCGTCGGCCCATCCCCCGATGAAGCTCATCGCCTTCGCTCTGTCGGTGTCCTCGTCGACGACGTGGAGTACGGAGACTGTCGAGCCGTGCACGTCGCGGAACGCCTTGGCGGCCTCGGCGCTGAGATCGGAGTCGGGACCGCCAGCCGTCGGAAGGAGGACCTTCGACGGATCGAACCCGCGATCTTTGAACACTAAGAAGTCACACGGGAGATTCATCGTGAGTTCCTCTATTGCGCCCCCGGTTCGACCCGTCGTCCACGCACGGCGCGGGCTCCATCCCATCACGACGGTGTCGACGTCGAGACGCTCCGCGGCGTCGAAGATCTCCTCGAACGAGCGGTGGGAAACGACGGTGTGTGTTTCCAGTTCGACGTCGTATTCGGCGGCGGTTTCACGGGCACTCTCCATGAGCCGGTCAGACTCGGATCCGATCCGATCCAACTGTTTCGAACCGGGTTCGAGCGCCGTCTGGTCCGGTAACTGGACGATGTGGATGGCGTGGACGATGCCGTTTTCACGTTGCTGTGCCATCGTGGCCCCGATAGAGATCAGTTCGTCCTCAGTTCGGGGGTTGGATATCGGCACCATCACGTTGTACGGCGCCGTCGCGTCGGGGGAAGCCGCCTCGGCCGCCGAGACGGCGAACTCGGGCATCTCGTCGGGCCGGTCTCGAACGTACTCACCGAGGGCGCCCTCGATCGGTGTCTCGTGGCGGGCGTACACGAAGTACCAGCCGACCGCGCCGACGACGAAAACCACCGCGAGGATCCGGGCGGCAGGCTCCATGAAATAGATCAATCCGAGCGAGAGAACGATCCCGAGAATCGGAACGATGGGATACATCGGTACCGTGAACTCGGGGTCGTAGCTCGGATGGTCGGTTTCTCTGAAAACGATCAACGCGGCGTTCAAAAGCGCATAGACGATCAGATGGAGAACGCTTGCGGCTTCGGCGAGTAACGCGATGTCGGTCCCAAGTAGAATCACGAAACCGACGATGAGGCCGCCCGTCACGAGGCTCGATCGATACGGCGTCGCGGAGGGCGGATGGATCTCGTTGAGCCAGTCGCTGACGATCCTGTCACGACCCATCGCGAAGTTGATCCGGGCCGACGCCAGAATCGAGGCGTTTGCCGATGACGCGGTCGCGAGCAACGCGCCGAGGGTCATGATCGTGAACGCGATCGCAGCGAGGACGCCCGGGAACGCGATCTCGGCCGCCTGTGCGACCGGCGCGTCGAGATCGAGGTCGGGCCACGGCACGATCCCGAGCATCAAAGTTAGAAGAATGGCGTAGATCACGGTCACGATGGCGACGCTGCCGATGATGGCGATCGGGAGGTTCCGTCCGGGATTTTTCATCTCCTCGCCGACGGTTGCGATCTTCGCGTATCCGAGAAACGAGACGAAAACGAGCCCGGTCGCGGGGAGGATCTGTGTAGTGCCCTGCGGTGTGAGACCACCGGAGCCGATGACCGTTCCCCAATCGAAGGAGAACCAACCGACGATCGCGAACAGTCCGAGGATCGCGAGCAGGATCGAGACGATCACCGTCTGGATGCCGCCCGTCTCCTTGGCGCCGACGTAATTGACGCCGACGAAGACGACGCCGGCGAACAACGCACCGACCTGAATCTGTGAGAGCGTCATGACTCCGAGATTGATCGTCGGGATCAACGGGATCGTCCCCAAAAGCGGGACAGCCAACGTCACACCACCGAGCATCGCCGTGAGATACTGGCCGAAGCCGATAGTGTAAAACGCCGACGCGAAGGCGAGACCGAGCCAGTCACCGAGTCCGGAAATAGAGCCGAAAAGCGGTCCGAGCGCCCGGTTGACGTAGTAGTACGCGCCGCCGGCTTTCGGCATCGCCGTCCCGAGCTCCGAGACGGACAGCGCGTTCAACATCGCGATTCCACCGCCGATGACGAAGGAAATTACGACGATCGGCCCGGCTCGCTGTGCGGCGATCCCCGGAAGGACGAATATCCCGGCGCCGATCATCGTTCCCATCCCGATCGTCATCGCCGAGACGAGTCCGATATCCTTGGCGAGTTCCTCGTCGCCCGCCATCACCGATCACCCCGACCTAGTCGGTTGATTCCCGCACAGAGGGTCGGGTTCATATGGATCCAGAAAAGGGCTCGATCGAGATTCGATCCATCAACGCCCCAGGTGGGGCTGGAAGGACGGCACAAACAGTCATTACCGGGCATAACATGACCCGCCATCTTAATCCTTCGTTCTGGGAGCCGAGACCTGAACGCGGTCTGTTCTGCGCCACAGTGGCGGTTCCGTTCGGGACTTCGAGGAACCGAAATCGAAACCCCGAACTACTCGGCGGGTTCTGCGATCCGGTCGCTCGGTCGGTAGCGCTTTCGACGGGCGACGATCAGACCACCGTCCGCTCGAACTTCTCGCGGACCTTCTCGATTTTCGGCTGTGCGTGGAAGCTACAGTAGGCGTCGGAGGGGTTCTTCTCGAAGTAGCTCTGGTGGTACTCCTCCGCCCGGTAAAACGTCTCCAGCGGTTCGAGTTCGGTCACGACGTCGTCGTCGTACTCCGCGTCGAGGGCGTCGATGTACGCCGCGGCGAGTTCGCGCTGTTCGTCGTCGTGATAGAGAACGATCGAGCGGTACTGCGAGCCGACGTCCGGCCCCTGGCGGTTCAACTGCGTCGGGTCGTGGATCGTAAAGAACGCCTCCAGGAGCGTCTCGTAGCTCACGACGTCGGGATCGTACTCGAGTCGGACGACCTCCGCGTGACCGGTCTCGCCGGAACAGACCGCCTCGTAGGTCGGCTCCTCGACGTGACCGCCCGCATAGCCCGATACCGCTTCCGTGACGCCTTCGAGCTGTTCGAGCGCCGCCTCGATACACCAGAAACAACCGCCGCCGACGGTCGCATGCGCGTTCGTCATATGCACACGTTGGGGCTCGAAACCCATAACTCCGTGTCTCGCTGGTCGGAATCGGGGAACACCTCTTTATAATCGGGCCGGCTCTCTGTGAGCATGTACGAACGGATCCTGTTGCCGACGGACGGAAGCGAGGGGAACAACCGAGCCGTCCGGCAGGCGATCGATCTGGCGGCCGAGACGGGTGCCGAACTGCACGTCCTCTTCGTCGTCGAGGAGATGCCGTACGCGCCCGAGATGATGGACGACCGCGTCGAGGCCCGGCTCCGCGAGATCGGCGAGGAGGCGATCGAGGACATCCGAACGCGGACCGAGGAAGCGGGCGTCGAACTGCGGACGGCGATCGAAGAGGGCGTACCACATCGTTCGATCCTGGAATACGTCGACGCGGAGGACGTCGATCTCATCGTCATGGGGACCCAGGGCCGCAGCGGGCTCGACAGATATCTGCTCGGAAGCGTCACCGAGCGGGTCGTCCGAGGGGCGGATATCCCGGTCCTCACCGTTCGGGTGAGCGCCGACGGTTGATCCGCTAGCTCGACAGTCCACGGAAAGCGTATGCGTTCATACCTTCTCCGCGAAGAATCGAGCCACAGTACCGAGAGACGAGGCTGGAATCTCCGATGGACACCGACGGTTCCGATCGAACGGGTGTCGAACATCGGGAGCGGAAGCGCTCGACTGGGAGCGAAACGCTCGACGGAACGGAGGCGTGTTTCGTCCCTGAATCCATTCGATGGGATTGAATGGTTATGGGAGGTAGACTTATACATTTAGAGGCCATACATACGAATACAATGAGTGAGACCGATCTCCCGATCAACGCCGTTTTCGACTTTCAGCGGAACGCGATAACCCGGACGCGTGAGACCATCCAGCGCGGTATCGAGACCCAACAGGAGTTCGGCGGGACGCTCGTCGATTTCGATCCCGCGAAGGAGGCGAGCGAACGGAACTACGACACCGCCAGAACGGTTACCGGGATCTACTTCGACACCCTCGAATCGATGACACCCGGAGACAGCGAACCGCTCGAGGAGTTCCGGAGCGCGGTCGAGGAGGGGCTCGAGACCTTCGAGACCAACCAACTCGAGGCTATCGAAACGTTCGAGACGAGTATGCGCGAACAGAGCGACTCCGCCGAGGAACTCTTCGATGAGTTCGTTACGATGCTCGATGACGGCTTCGAGGCGGCGCTGGAGGCCTCCGAAGACGTCGAGTCGAGTACCGTGGAGGCGTTCGAAGGTGTCCGAGCGGAGATCGAAGAGGTCGAAGCCGAACTGGAGACACAGAGCGAAGAACTCGCCGAGAGCGTCGAGGAGGGGCTCGAACAGTTCGAGGAGAACGTCGAGACGCTCCAAGAGCAAGCCGAGGAACTCGCCGACGAACCGGTCGAGGTTGGCGAGGGTTCGAAGACAGTCACCGGAGAGTCCGACGACGAAGACGTCGATCAGCAGTCGACCGGAGAGTCCGACGACGAAGACGTCGATCCGCTCCGACGTATCAACGGGATCGGCCCGGCGTACGCCGGTCGGATCCGCGAGGCAGGAATCGAGTCGGTCGAGGCCCTCGCCGAGGCCGACGTCGAAACGGTCGCCGACGCGGCCGAGGTTCCGGAGACCCGCGCCGAAGGGTGGATCGAGGCAGCGCGGTCCGAATGAGCTGACGAAGCGGACTGTTTTCAACGATACCCGAACGTTCGGAGCGCGGCCGAAGCGGCCGAAACAGCGATCGCACCCGCGATCACGCTCGCGAGTATATAAATCATCGAGACAGTCACTCCGTAGACCGCCGCCTGTATCGCCACGAACGTCGCCATCGCGGTCAGCCAAATGAGGCCGAGACCCACGAGCGCGCCCCTGATGTCGACGAACCCCTCTCCGGGCGGTTCGTCCCGAGGTTCACGGTCCGTTCCGTCATCGGCTGAGATATCGGGCCCCGACGGGGCGTCGTTCATATCCGAAGGGGACACGGGGACCCGATAAAGCCTCCTTTCGCGGCGATAAGTTATTACCGACCGGGGAACCCATCGGCTGGTATGCCGGAGCTTTCCGTCTCGGAGGCACAACTGGAGGAACTGGAGTCGATACGCGAAGAACTCGAGGCCGCATACGTCGGCGAGTACGGCACCGTCAGAACGACGGATGCGGTCCAGTATCTCCTCGATACGTACACGCCGCCGGAGCGGACCGCGGACGGACGCGCTCCCGCCGATATCGAGGGGCTCACCTCGATCGACGGAGTCGGCGAGGCAACCGCCGAAGCGCTCGCTATCGCCGGGTTCCGTTCCGCCGACGACGTGGCCGCAGCCACTCCGGAAGAACTCACCGAAGTGAAAGGGATCGGTGAGGAGCAGGCGGGCGATATCGTCGCAGCGGCGACCGAAGCGGACGAAAAAGCGTCGGAGAGCGGTCCCGGAGAGGGAGACGAATCCGGCGGCTCGACCGCCAGTTCGGGAGAGGACCAAAGCGATGACTCCCCCGAAGACACGCTCCAGCAGGCGATGAGTCTGCTCGAAGCCCACGACGACCGATGGCGCGAATCGAACGGCGACGAACCCTACGAAGTCGATCTGCCGGACGGCTCGACGGAGGCCGTTCGGACCAAAGACGACATCAAGCGGCTCGTTTTCAAACACTGGAAGTGACGGCTACGGTCGGCGGGGAGGGTCATCCCGGTGGTGACGCCTCGGCGTCGATCGCCCGTCGTTCGCGGATGATATCCATCGCGGTCACGAGGTCCGAACGGGTGACGAGGCCGACGAGCGACCCGGCGGCGTCGGTGACGAGCAACCGACCGATATCGTCGCTCGCCAGCCGCTGCATCGCCTCCATCGCCTCGGTATCGACATCGACAGTGCGGAGCTCCGTGCTCATCGTTTCGGCGACGGTCGTCGTCGGACGATCGCCCGGGTCGACGTCGCGGATGTCGGTGAGCGTGATGACCCCGAGGAGCGTTCCGGTCTCGTCGACGACCGGATACCCGGTGTGACGTTCGCGGAACATCCGTTCGAGGACCGAATCGAGCGTCGCCCCCGGCGCGAGCGTCCTGATTTCGGCGGCCGGCGTCATCACGTCCCCGACGACGACGCCCTCGAAGACCGCCTGCAGCGCCGTCTGTCTGCCCTCCGCCGCGGCCGCGATGTAGACGAAGAAGGCGACGGCGACGAGGAACGGGTTGAACACGAGCACGCCGAAAAGCCCCACGATGACCGCGAAGACTTTGCCGATCGACACGGAGAGTCGGGTCGCCTCGGCGTGCGGCCGGGTTCGACCGAGCAGCGCCCGGAGCACCCGGCCGCCGTCGAGCGGGAACGCCGGGATCATGTTGAAAACCGCGAGGACGACGTTCAAGACCGCGAGATAGCCGACGACGAACCGGATCTCGTCCCCACCGAGTGCGCCGAAGGCGAGAAAACAGCCGACGCCGAGGGCGACGCTGACGACCGGACCGCCGATCGCGATCCAGAGCTCGTGGTTCCAGCGGTTCGGCTGCTCCTCGGGGCGGGCGAGACCGCCCAACAGCCACAGCGTGATCGATTCGATCCCGTAGCCGTAATACCGGGCGACTGCGGCGTGACCGAGTTCGTGCAACAGGACGCAGACGAACAGCCCGACGGCGGCGACCGTCCCGAGCGCCCACGGCGTCATGCCGGCCGTGAGCGTCCCGACGTCCAGGCCGGCGTCGAGTCCCTGATTGAGCGCGGCGGCGGCCTCGCCCATCCCGTTGCCGATGAGATACGCCAAAACGGGCAATATCAGGAGGAAAGTGATATCCAGTTTGATCGGAATTCCGGCGATAGAGCCGATACGAAACGCCCTGAACATGTGCAGAGTGTCAGCCAGGACGGCAAAGAAGGTTTCCCGGGCGGTCGGGGAACCGCACGTTTCTT
This sequence comes from uncultured Natronomonas sp., assembly GCA_964638655.1. Taxonomy (GTDB): domain Archaea; phylum Halobacteriota; class Halobacteria; order Halobacteriales; family Haloarculaceae; genus Natronomonas. The sequence goes on along the minus strand of CAZWZX010000017.1, from coordinate 8,930 downwards.
ACCCGCCTGCCGCGTTTCGACACCCAAATGGACGACACCGTACTTTTGACCGGTGCGAAGGGAGCCGTCGGGACCGCCATTCGGGAGGGGTTGGCCGACGAGTACGACTGGCGGTATCTGTTCCACAATCCGCCGCCGTTCGAGCCGGAGCATCCGTATCTCGTCGGCGACGTCACCGACGAGGCGCTCGTCGCCGAGGCCTGCGAGGGCGTCGGCGCGGTGATTCACCTGGCCGGCGATCCCCGGCGGGACGCCCCGTGGGATTCGGTGCTGGAGAACAACATCCACGGGACGAAGGTGCTCTACGAGGCCGCCGTCGAGGCGGGCGTCGAACGGTTCGTCTTCGCCTCCTCGAACCACGCCGTCGGGCATTTCGAGACCGAGCGAAAACCCGACCTCTACCGCGCCGACGACGACTTCCGGCTCGACGGCACCGAACTGCCCCGCCCGGGCAACCACTACGGGATCTCGAAGGCGACCGGCGAGATCATCGGCCGGTACTACCACGACGAGTACGGGATCGACGTCTGTAACGTCCGGATCGGCAACCTGACCCGCGATCACCCGCCGGTCGACTACGAGCGCGGACAGGCGATGTGGCTCTCCTATCGGGACTGTGCGGCGATTCACGCCTGCGCGCTGGAGGCGGAGTACGACTACGAGATCGTCTACGGGATATCGGATAACGACCGGAAGTACTACTCGCTGGAACGGGCCAAAGAGGTGCTCGGTTACGAACCGCTGGACAACTCGGCGGAGTGGGACGGCGACGAAAAGATCGCTTGAGGGATCACCGTGGGGACCTTCCCTGTGAGGGACCCTCGCTTTCGGTGCACGCAGCCTTTATACCACCGCTGACTGAACTCCGCAAACGGTGACCGATCGCAGGTGAACTATCTCAGGAAACTCAGGGACGATTTCGGAACGCTGTGGAGCGGCGGCCGGGGACCGGCGCTTTTCGCCGTCTCCGCCGGCTGGTTCCTCTCGCTCGGCGTCCGGATGGTCTATCCGGCGCTTTTGCCCTCGCTGCGGGAGGCCTACGGGATGAGCCTCACGCTCGGCGGCTTTCTCATCACGGTGCTTTGGGTCGCCTACGCGATCGGCCAGCTTCCGGGCGGGATCCTCACCGATCGCCTCGGCGAGCGGGACGTGTTGATCGGGAGCACGGCGATCAGCGCCGTCCTGTTGACGTTTCTCGTCTTCGCCGACTCGGTGACGGTGCTTTTCGTCGCGACGGCGCTTTTCGGGCTCGGGACGGCGCTGTACGGCGTCGCCCGTTTTACCGCCGCCGCGGCGCTGTACCCCGACAACGACGGGACCGCGATCGGGGTGACGCTGGCAGCGGGACAGATCGGTAACTCCCTGTTGCCAGCCTCGGCGGGGGCGATCGCCGCCGCGACGGCCTGGCAGTTCGGGTTCGGCTTTACGATCCCGATCTTTCTCGTCGTGACCGCGCTGCTTTGGATCGCGCTCCCGTCGGACCTCTCCGCGGGCGAGGGGGGTGTCGACACGCTCTCGGGGGAGCTACTCCGCGCGGTGCTCTCGGAGATCCGCCGCCCGACGGTCGTGTTGACCGCGCTCGTGCTCACGCTCGGGTTCGGCGTGTGGCAGGCCTTCACCGGCTTTTATCCGACGTATCTGATCGAGCGGAAGGGGCTGTCGCCGACGGTCGCGGCCTCGCTTTTCGGGCTCTACTTCGCGCTCGGGATCGGGATCCAGCCCGCGACGGGGGCCGCCTACGACCGGTTCGGGATCCGCCGGACGCTCCCGGTGCTGTTCGTGGTCGTCGGGGTCGCGTTGGCCCTGCTGCCGACGCTCGAGGGGCTGGTGCCGCTCGTCGGAATTACGGTCGTGTTGAGCTTCATGCTCGGCAACATCGCCGTCCTGTTGCCGTATCTGACGGCGCAGCTACCCGACGAGATACAGGGGACCTGTCTGGGGTTGATCCGGACGATCTACATGACGATCGGTGCGGCCAGCCCGCTCGTCTTCGGCGCGATCGCCGATCGGGGCCTCTTCGACGAGGCCTTCTGGATCCTGGCTGCGGTGCTCGCGGTCAATCTCCTCTTCGTGTTCCGGCTACCGGAACTCGAGTGACGGCGGTTACTCGAAGACGAGCACCGTCGCCTCGCCAGCCTCGAGAACGACGACCTCCTCGCCGGTTTCCGAACGCTGCTCTTCGACGATATCGAACATCTCCGCCTCGACGGTGACGGTCTCGCCGTCGATCTCGAACTCGACGTGACCGGCCGTGTCGAGTGCCGCCCGCAGCTCGGCCGGGTCGGTCGATTCGAGCCGCCCGACGACGGCGCCGGCCCGATCGCGGAAAACGGGGCCGAGTTCGCTGTGGTCGATATCGACGCCGACGGGGACGAGCTCGACGTTCGGCGATCCCTCCTCGATGTAGACCGGGCCGTTGACCGTGTCGGCGAGATCGTAGGTGTCGAGGGGCCGTTCCGCCTCGAGATACACCTCGATCCGGTCGAGATCGGCGTTGAGCGGTTTCCCCTCGTCGGATTTCCAGCCCCGAACGGTCGCGGCGATCTCCGCGATGATCTCACCGCGCGCGGCGGCGTCGGCGTCGACGGACGGGGGGTCGGGCCACGAGGCCCCGTGAACGCTGCCGTCGGTCGGCAGATGGCTCCAGGCTTCCTCGGTGATGAAGGGGGCGAACGGCGAGAGCATCCGAAGTGACGCGCTCAAGGCGGTGAAAAGCGCGTTCTCGGCGGCCCGGCGCTCGCCGGGACGACCCTCGTAGAGCCGACCTTTTATCAGTTCGAGGTAGTCGTCGGCCAGATCGTGCCACACAAAGTCCCTGACGCGTCTGAGCGCGCTGTCGAAGCGGTACTCGTCCATGTCGGCGGCGACCGACTCGGCGACCTCGGCACACTCCGTGAGGATCCAGGCGTCGATGTCCCGGTAGGCCGGATCGGCCGTCTCCGAGGCCGTCTCGTCGAGGTGACCGGCCGCGAACTTCGTGATGTTCCACAGCTTCGTCTGGAACCGGCCGGCGGAGGTGACCTCCTTCCACTGGAACTGGATGTCGGTGCCGGGCTGGCCGCCGAGCGCGATCGCCTGCCGGAACGCGTCGGCGGAGTGCTCCTCGACGACCTCCTCGGGCTGGACGAAGTTCCCGCGGGATTTGGACATCTTGTTGCCGTCGTTGCCGAAGACCATCCCGTTTATGAGCGCCTCCTCCCAGGGGATCTCGCCGGTGACGGCGGCCGTCCGGAGGATCGTATAGAAGGCCCACGTCCGGATGATGTCGTGGCCCTGTTCGCGGAGCTGGACCGGCTCGAAGGACTCCTCGGGCCAGCCGGCGACGTACATCGGCGAGATCGACGAGTCCATCCAGGTGTCCATCACGTCGGTCTCGCCCGTCCAGTCGTCGCTTCCACACTCCGGACACTCGCCGACAGCCGGGTCCTCGGTCGTCGGATCGATCGGGACCTCGTCGGTTCCGGCGATCTCGACGTGGCCGCAGTCGGCACACTCCCAGGCGGGGATCGGCGTCGCGAAGACGCGCTGTCTGGAGATCACCCAGTCCCACTCCATCCCCTCGGTCCACTCCTCCAGGCGGGTGTACATGTGTTCCGGGAACCACTCGATCTCTTGGGCCGTCTCGAGGATCTCCGCCTGATCGACTTTCACGAACCACTGTTCCTTCGAGAGGATCTCGATCGGCGTATCACAGCGCCAACAGCAACCGACCGACTGTTCGGTGTGTTCGTGATCGTTGAGATGGCCCGTCTCGTCGAGTCTCTCCGCGATCTCCGTTTTCGCCTCGTCGATCGAGAGCCCCTCGAACTCGCCGGCCAACTCGTTGAGGTGGCCGTCCTCCGTGAAGACCGCCCGGAGATCGAGATCGTGTTCGATCCACCAGTCGACGTCCTGTTTGTCGCCGAACGTACAGATCATCACCGCGCCGGTTCCGAAATCTCCGTCGACATCGTCGTCGGCGATCAGTTCGATCTCCTGACCGAACAGCGGCACCTCGAAGGTGTCGCCGATCCGGTCCTCGTAGCGCTCGTCGTCGGGGTCGACGGCCATCGAGACGCAGGCAGCGAGCAGTTCGGGGCGAGTCGTCGCGATCTCGATATCGTCGTTGTCGACCCCCTCGAAGGTGATGTAATACAGCGTTCCGTCGCGGTCCTCGGCCTCGACCTCGGCGTCGGCGATGGCGGTCTCACAGCGGGGACACCAGTTGACCGGGTGTTCGTCCTGATAGACGTACTCCGAGTCGGCCATCTCGACGAACGAACGCTGGGTCTCCGCCCAGTAGTCGTCGTCCATCGTCCGGTACTCGTGGTTCCAGTCCTGCGAAAAGCCGAGCGTCCGCATCGTCTCCTTCATCGCGCCGATCTGGGACTCGGTGTGTTCGATACACCACTCGCGGAACTGCTCGCGTGAAACGTCGGTTCGGTGGATGTCGCGGTTCTCCTCGACTTTCACCTCCGTCGGGAGCCCGTGACAGTCCCACCCCTGCGGGAAGAGGACGTCGTCGCCCTGCAGGCGGTGATATCGGGCCGCATAATCCATGTAACACCAGCCGAGGGCGTTCCCGATATGCAGGTTGCCGGTCGGGTACGGCGGCGGCGTGTCGATGATGTAGTCGGGGCGCTCGGGATCGTCGTCGTAGCTGTAGACGTCGGAATCGAGCCACTCCTCGCGCCATCGCTGTTCGGCCTCGTCGGGATCGTAGCTGTCTGGAACTTCGCTCATGGTTGCGGTGATATCGCGTGGACCGGCCGGTAGTGAGCAAGTACGTGCGCGCGGCGGAGAAGGCGCGCGGTCAGAACCCGCATACTACAGGTCGGATCGCGCTCATACACGTTGGCTCGACCGTTCCGGGTAAAAAGCTTCGCTTACGCCGCTTTGTCGTCGGCCGACGCGTACAGGGTTCGTCGGTTGTAGGCCCGTAACTCCTCGCGGACGTCGTCGATCCACTCCGTCTCCTCGGCGGTGGCGTACCGAAAGAACGCACCCGAAAGCACCGTATGGAGCATCTCGGCCGTCCGTTCGGGGTCGACGTCGCGGAAGACACCGTCGTCGATCCCCGCTTCGATGATCGTCTCGATCCGTTCCTGGAAGAAGCGATCGCTCCGGGTGAAATACTCCCGGTAAGCCGTGTTGTGTGGCGCCTGCCCACGAAGTTCGACGAGCGCTCGGACGAACCGCTGTGCCTCGGGCGGCGCGTCGACGAGCGAGATCCGGTCACAGAGATCTTCCATCGCCTCTCTGGGATCCGAGGGCGGGTCACAGCCGGCGTCGGAGCGGTAGTTCTCGAGCATGAACTCCAGACACGCCAAGAGGAGATCGTCCTTGCCGTCGTAGTGGTGATAGACGAGCGAGACGCTCTTTTCGAACTCCTCGCCGATCCGCTCCATGGTCAACTCGGCGTAGCCGTGCGTACACAGCGCCCGGTAGGCGGCCGCGAGTATTTCCTCGCGGGTCGATTCGGGGCCCTCAAAGACGTCCATCGTGGGTACCTCCGCGGAGCAGCCTCAAGACGCTCCCGAAATCGGAAGCGGTCGGGGCGGTCGGAGCGGAGCGCGGCGGGGGGAACATACCACCCCTACCGGGCGCACCGCGTTAACCGTTTTGAATAAACGTTCAATCAAAAGTCTTATAGCCGAGCCGCGTCTCCATCGGGACGATGAATTGGTCCGCGTTTCCCGCTGACGTATCGGCCCTCCGCTCGGTGATTCGGTCGGAACGCCCCCTCCATTTCGGACGGGACGCCGCGATCAACGGACGATAGATGACCGCGGTGTCGACCGTCCGACGCCTCACGGTCTCCCTCCTCGCCGTCTGTGTCGTCCTCGTCCTCGTCCTCGCCTTCGCCGCCGGGGGCGCCCTCGTCGCTGGACCGGCGGCCGGACAGACGAACCTCGGCGAACCGGATCTGAACGTTTACTTACCCGACAACGAGGTCGCGCCCGGGACCGAGACTTCCTTCGACGTCCGCGTACAGAACGACGCACACGTCCGGACCGGTACCGGGACGCAGACGCTCACGACCGCCCGGGCGGTCAGCGTCGAGATCACCGACGAGGGCCCCTTCGACGTCCGGACCGGCCGCAGCCCGATCGGGCAGATCCCCGACGGCGACGTCAGGGACGCCGGTTTCGGTGTGACGGTCCCGGAGGACATAGAGCCCGGCACCTACGAGATCGACGTTCGGGTCAGATACTCGGTGACGAACCGTGAAACGGCGAGCGGCGACCAGCGGCTTCGCCGGAGCACGCGGGAGACGTTCGAGGTGACCGTCACCGACGACGCGCTCTTCGCCGTCGGGAACGTGACGAGTGACGTCCAGCCCGGGACGACAGGCGAGGCCGAGATCGAACTCGAGAACGTCGGTTCGGCGACGGCCCACGCGACGACGGCGACGATCACGGGCGGCGGCGGGGTGACGATCGACGGCGGGAGCGCGGAGGCGTTCCTCGGGGACTTCGAGCCCGGAACGAGCCGGACCGTCGCGGTCGATGCGGCGGTCGCCGAATCGGTGGTCGGCGGTGACAAACCGATCGAGGCGGTGTTCGAATACCGCGACGAGAACGGGATCGAGCGGAGCGAGCCCAGAACCGCGACCGGGAGCCTCTCCCCAGTCGGCGCCCAGTCGTTTTCGATCACGTCGCTCGATGACACGCTCGCGGTCGGCTACGACGGCCGGATCACGGGGGAGATCAGAAACGACGGCCCGACGGGGATCTCCGACGGCGTGTTGACGATCGAGCCGAGAAGCGACTCGCTGATCGTCGAGGAAGGTCGGGTGGCGTTACCGGAGCTTTCGGCCGGAGAGACGGCCGAGTTCGAGTTCCCGACGGAGGTGAGCGGGCAGTCTGACCCCGGCCCCAGACAGGTCCGGTTCACCGTCGAGTACGCAAACGACGGCCGGACGACGGCGACCGTCGGTCCGGTCTCCGAGCGGGTCGTCGTCGACCCCCAGCGGGAGGCGTTCACGATCGGCGGCGATGACGTCCAGGTGCGGCAGGGTTCGACGGCGGAGCTGTCGCTTTCGATCACCAACGAGCGGCCCGAAACGCTCCGGAACATCAACGCGAAGCTCTATGCGGACAGCCCGCTGTCGACCTCGAGCGACGAGGCGTTCGTGAACGAGCTCGCACCCGGGGAGACGGGCGAGATCAGGTTCGATATCGCGGCCGACGGGAACGCGATGGCGAAGACACACCGCGTCGAACTCGACTTCCAGTACGACACCGAACGCGGTGAAACCGTGCTCTCTCGGACGTATCAACACCCGGTCGAGATCGGCGAGCGGATCGACGACGGCGACGACGGGCCGTCGTTGGTCCTCGTCGGCGGAGCCATCGCCGCCATCGCCGTCATCGCCGCCGGACTCTGGTGGCGACGGCGGGGCTGATCGATGTCCGGACCGAGCGACGGGAAGCGATCCGACCCGTTCTCGAGGCGGGTCAACCCGCTGATAACGAACCGGCCCTGGACGGTCGTGTTCGTCTTTCTCGCGTTGACGGTGCTTTTCGTCGGCGGACTGGGTGCCGGCGGCGATCAGCAGGCCGGGACCGATCAGTTCACCGACGACCTCGAAGAGTCGCAGGCGCTCGAGGACATGCAGGAGAGCTTCGGCGGCGATGCCCGGGCGAGCGGCGGCTCCAGCGCGAACCTCTTTTTGGAGGAGTCAAACGTCCTCTCGAAGCCGAGCCTCCTGCGGATGATCGAAGCCCAGTATCGTCTGGAGAACCACGACACGCTCCGGGTCACCTCGACGACGAGCCCGGCTTCGCTCGCGGCCAACCGGCTCGATCCGACGGCGGAGACGCCCGAAGCACAGCGCCGGGTTCTGGAGGGGGCGTCCGAGCGACGGATCCGGCTCGCGCTCGCCGACGCCGATCGGACGGCCGGGATCCCCGTCAGCACGGATTACAACCCGGCCGAGGGCTCGGCGTCGGTCGCCCAACTCGCGGTCAGCTACGACACGCCGCCGCTTGCCGACACCGCCGACCGGGCGAGCCTCCAGTTTCGGACGGTCGACGTCGTGGGCGGTATCGACGGGTACGAACCCGGCGAGAACGTCGTCGTCTTCGGCGACGCGATCATCGATCAGGAGGTCAACCAGCTGCTCACCGACACCGCGATCCTCGTGTTCCCCGCGGCGTTGCTCCTCATCACCTTTTTCCTCGTCGTCGCCTACCGGGATCCGATCGATCTCGGGTTGGGCGTCGCCGCCCTCGTGATGACGCTCGTGTGGACGTTCGGGTTCATGGGATACGCCGGGATCCCCTTTTCCGATTCGCTCATCACCGTCTTCCCGCTGCTTTTGGCCGTCGGCATCGATTTCGGGATCCACATCATCAACCGGTATCGCGAGGAGCGGCTGGCGGGAGTCAGTATCGGCGCGGCGATGGACGTCACCGCGGCACAGCTCTCGACGGCCTTTCTCATCGTCACGATCACGACCGTCATCAGCTTCATGGCGAACCTGACGAGCACGCTGGGTCAGCTCCAGGACTTCGGGATCGTCGCCGCGGTCGGCATGGTGTTTACCTTCTTCATCTTCGGCGTCTTCCTCCCCGCCGGGAAGGTCGCTTTCGACGGGCTTCGGGAGGGAACACGGTTCCCGGAGTTCGGATCGAAGCCGCTCGGTCGGGACGGCTCGGCGCTCGGCGCCGTCCTCCAGGCAGGGACGATCGCCGCTCGGGTCGCCCCGGCTGTCGTGTTGATCTCGGCGCTGGCGATCGGCGCCGCGGGGGGCGCCTACGGAACCGGCGTCGACACCGAGTTCTCACAGGAGGCCTTTTTCCCCGACGAAGAGCGAGTCGAGCAGCTACAGGCGCTTCCGGAGCCGTTCGCGCCCTCCGAGTACACGTTCATGGCCGTACTCCGGTATCTCGAGGAGGATTTCGAACAGGGGTTCGTCGGGAGCGTTACGCTGTATATAGAGGATC
>CAZWZX010000016.1:0-21504 GCA_964638655.1 uncultured Natronomonas sp. | reverse complement strand
AAGGGCTGTCCGACGGCCGAACTCCGCTTCGAGAACCTCCGGATCGACGCCTCGCGCCGACTCGGCGAGGAAGGTCGCGGCTTCGTGCACGCGCTGAAGACGCTCAACGGCGGCCGGATCACGATCGCCGCCCGCGGCGTCGGGATCGCACAGGCGGCGCTGGACGCGGCGAGCGAGTACGCCCAACAGCGCGAGCAGTTCGGCAACCCGATCAGCGAGTTTCAGGCGATCCAGCACAAACTCGCCGACATGGACACCAAAACGCGGGCGGCGCGGCTGCTCATGCATTCGGCCGCCGACAAGAAGATGGCCGGCGAGGATTTCGTCAAGGAGGCCGCCCAGGCCAAACTCTACGCCTCGGAGGTCTCCCGGGAGGTCGCAAACGAGGGGATCCAGATCCACGGCGGCTACGGCTACACGAAGGATTTCCCGGCCGAGCGGTTCTATCGCGACGCCAAGATCAACGAGATCTACGAGGGGACGAGCGAGGTGCTCAGAAACACGATCGCGCGCGAACTGTTGAAGTGAGGCGATTCTGTTGGTGTTTTTTCAACCGATAGATCGACACTCGATTCCAGGGTGATCACTACTCTTCTTCGATATTTTCTCGAACCGTCTTGACCTGTTCGAGCAACGGTGAGACGTCCTGTTCGATCGTCGTCCAGATGATCTCGAGATCGATCGTCGAATACCCGTGGATCAGCTTATCGCGCATTCCGGCCATCTCCGACCACGGGACTTCATCATGTTCTTCACGGACGTCTCTCGGAACGTTTTTAGCGGCTTCGCCGATCACCTCGAAGTTCCGAAGCACTGCGTCGACGCTCTTTTCGTCCCGTTCGAACGACTCGTAGGTCATCCCCTCCGTGAATCGCTCTATTTTCTCGGCGGATTCGACGATGTCGTCGAGATAATCGAGTACCTCCGGTTCGGTCATACGTATACGACGTCGTCCGTCACTCTGTCTTTGATTCGCGGCTTGAGCGAGCGTTTCGTAACGAGATCGACAGTCACGCCGAGCCGTGTGCTCAGTTCGTTCTCCAGACGGACGAGATCGAACAGACTGACCGGTTCGTCGAACTCGACGAGCACGTCGAGATCGCTCTCTTTCGTCTGCTCATCGCGCACGTACGAGCCGAAGATGCCGATCTTTCGGACGTGATACTCACGCTGAAGAAACGGCTTGAGATCAGTTAATCTTCGCTGTAACTCTTCGGATCGTTGCATGAATATACGTTCGACTTGGGTCGTTAATTGTATTTTGGATGTTCAAATTTCATTTCTAACGGTCTGAATTTCCGAAAACCCCGCCGAATTTCGGGACGATACGCTCCGAGTGTAGCTCAACTATTCTACTCAAGAATCGATTTATTGCCCTCCATACCGTAGTCGTCATATGCCCGAATCCACTCCGGGGATCGAGGCCTGGAAGGAACACGCGAGCGCCTTCGACCGAGTACAGGCGATCGCCAGTGCCGTTTCACAGCCCCGGCCGGCCTCGTTCGTTGCGGACGAAGCGCACTTCGCGGAGAACACGGCTCGGGAGCACCTCGAGTGGCTCGTCGATCTGAATGTCCTGTTAAAGAGCGACGAAAGCGGAACGACGCTGTATTCGCCCGACCCGCTACACACACGGATACAGACGCTCCGAGACCTCCTCGAAAACCACGATCGTGACGGACTCATCCGGTTGAAAAGCGATCTGCAGTCGCAGATCGAGGACTGGCGCGAGACGTACGGCGTCGACTCACCGTCTGAGCTTCGCGCCCGTGCGGCGGGGACGGAAACCGCCGCAGAGACGGACGAAATCCAAACGACGGCGAACGACTGGGAACTCGTGGCGTATCGGCTCGCCGTCATCGAGGACGCCATCGAGAACTACGCGACGTACGACTACGACTTCCGGACGTCCGCCTAACAATGGATACACGTTCGACTGGGATCCATCAACCGTGTTCTGGCTGTTCGTATCCCTCCTACCCCAAACGGCACAAGACTTTTTCGATCCGGGGGGTGAATGTCAGTACAGCGGCCAGATTCCCATGACGAGGACCGACGCACTCCGATCGCGCTTTCCGTCCCGCCCCACGGAGGCGGCTCGGGGGTTCATCGCCCGACGGTTCCGGATCGACACCCGGTCGCTCGCAGCGTTTCGGATCTTCGCGGGCGTGCTCATCCTCGTCGATATCCTGCTCCGGATCCGAAGTTTCGATTTCTTTTACACCGATCTGGGCGTGCTTCCGGTCGAGACCGCCTGGAACCTGGTGCCCTCGAACGCCTTCTCCGTCTTTTTGCTCTCGGGCGATCCGATCTTCACCGCGGCGCTGTTCGTGATCCACTTCCTCGTGGCGATCCAGCTCATCCTGGGGTATCGGACCCGGTTTGCGATCGTCGTCTCCTTTCTGTTCGTCGTCTCGCTCGATTACCGCAACCCGATGGTCACGAGCTACGCCGACGTGATCTTCAGACACATGCTGTTTTGGGCGATGTTCATGCCGCTGGGGGCGCGGTACTCGATCGACGCGCTGCGCGCCGACGGCGAGCGCCCCCGGACGTACACGGGGCTGGCCGGCGCCTTCGCGCTCGTCCAGATGATCTCGATGTACTTCGTCAACGGCAATCAGAAGCTCCCCTGGACGGACGATTGGCTCAACGGCAACTCGATGGTGGCGACGCTCAACTACGACAGCGTCGCCTTCTTTTTGGCGAGCTACGTCCGCGAGTTCCCGCTCTTCTTGCAGGTGAGCGGGGTTACCTGGTTCACGTTGATGTTGGGCTCGCCCGTCCTGTTGGTGCTCGCCGGCCGGGCGCGCTATCTGCTCGCGATCCCCTACGCGATGGGACATCTGTTCCTGTCGGTGACGGTCCGGATCGGCGCCTTCCCCTTCACCGCCATTTTGGGTCTGATGCTGTTCTTCCAGGGGGCCGCCTGGCGGGACGGTCGCCGGATCGCGTCGTGGCTCGACGTTCCGATCGAGCGATACTACGCGGCCGGCGTCCGGTTCGGCGAACGGGTCGACCGACGGCTGCCGCGGATCGACCGCGCGGTTCGGTCGGCGCGCGAACGCGGAGCCGAGATCCGACGGCGCGAACTCGGATCCGAACTCACGGCCCGACTCCCCGGCCGCGAGGCGCTCGGGATGACCGTCCGGGTCGCGGTCGCCTTCATCGTCGTCGTTTCCGGCGTGTTCATGGTGATCCCGAACCTCCAGACGATCGGCGCGATCGACGACGAGCGGGCGGTCCCGCTGCAGGACGAAGTCGAGGACACCCAGAGCGCCTTCCGGCTCACACAGCCGCCGTGGAACTTCTATGCGGGGCCGATCACCACCGACGAGTACTACGTCTTCGCCGCCGAGACGACGGGCGGCACGCAGGTCGACGCCTACAACGACCGATCCCTACAGTGGGATCGGGCCTACGGCTCCGAACAACACCGCCAGTTCGAGACGTACCGACACCGCTTTTTCATGTCCTCCGTCGTCCGGCGCGGCGAGAGCGACCGCGATCGGGGCGTCACGGAGGGGTACGCCACCTATCTCTGTGAGAACTACGAGTTCGACGGCGAGGAGATCAGATCGATAGACATGTACGCGATCGACGAACGCACGGACATCGGCAACGTCACCGACTACCGGAGCTACGACCGCAACGCGGTGTTTCTCGACTCCTTCGGCTGCGGCGACGTCGAACACGACGAGCCGATCACCCCGCCGCCGGAGTACGAACCGGTCGTGGGGCTGTGAGATTTCGGGTATCTGAAAAGCCACTCGGTTCCGTCGTGGGTGGTTCCGACGAATCGGCGTCCGTCCGGTGAGATCGCGTGTTCGAGTGGAGGTCGATCGCCGATCCGGCGACCGACCGTGGAGCCGTTCCGGCTTATAACGAAGTGGGGTTCGACCGACGAATCCCATATAAATGCCCCCGATACCGTGGGTCTAGGACCGCTCTATCCCGACGCTTGAGACGCTGCTCTCCGGTTCTTATATATACCGCTGTAATATGCAGGTGTAGAAGGACCATGACCCCGACCCCAACCAACACCGCCGATCGGCGATCGTTCATGAAAGCAGCGGGCGCGGGGGGCGCGCTCGTCCTTGCGGGCTGTCTCGGAGCGGACGGTGAGGAAGAGGAACCGGCCGAACAGGAACCGCAGACACAACAGGAGGAGGGGCTCGACCCGGCCAAGTCCCTCGACACCGACCGGATCGCCGCGGACCCCAGAGAGGTCCCCGACCCGGTCGATTGGGACGAGTCGCGACACCACGAGATCGAGATGGTCACCACGGAGGAAACCGCCGAGGTCGAACCCGGCGTCACCTTCGATTACATGACCTTCGACGAGCAGGTCCCCGGACCGATGGTCCGGGTGCGCGAGGGCGATACGATCAACTTCACCCTCACGAACGAGGCCGACAGCGCGATGCCGCACAACATCGACTTCCACGCCACCTACGGCCCCGGCGGCGGCGCCGACGACACGACGATCGGGCCGGGCGAGACGGCGACGATCGAGTTCCAGGCGATGTACCCCGGCGTCCACATCTACCACTGTGCGGTCCCGAACATGGACCACCACATCAGCGCCGGGATGTTCGGCGCGATCCTCGTCGAACCCGAAGAGGGCCTCCCGGAGGTCGATCGGGAACTGTACTTCGGCCAGCACGAACTGTACACCGAAGGCCGGGCCGGTGAGGAGGGCCACCACGGCTTCGACTTCGACTCGATGCGCGCGGAGGATCCGACCTACGTCTGTCTTAACGGCGAGGCCTACGCCTTCACCGAGAACGGATACGGTCCGATCGACGTCCAGAAGGGCGAACGGATCCGGATCTTCCACGCCCAGGGCGGCCCGAACCTCACGAGTTCGTGGCACGCGATCGGGAACGTCTGGACGAACCTCTATCGGGACGGCGACCTCGTCTCCGAACCGTCGAAGAACGTCGAGACGACGCCAGTCGCCGCCGGCTCAGTCGCGGCCGCGGAGATCGACACCCCGGTCCCCGGTCCGATCAAACTGGTCGATCACGCCCTCTCGCGGGTCGTCCGCAAGGGCATGCTCGGCGTGATCAACGTCGAAGGCGAAGAGGAACCGGACATCTACGACCCCGATCCCTGATCGGATCGAACCGACAGTCCCCTTCGAGGGGTAAACACCGATGACACGAACCTGCACGCGGCGTGACGCGCTCGCGACGGCCGGAGCGACAGCCGCGGCTGCCGTGGCCGGCTGTCTCGGGATCGGCTCCGAGGAAGACGACACCGAAGAGCTGGCCTCGACCGAACCGACGGCGGCGAGCGGCGAGCTCGGCTCGCCGACCGACGAGATCACGGTGCTGATCCGCTCGGAGCCGTGGCCGGAGTTCGATCCCCAGATACTCCACGTCGAACCCGGGGCGACCGTCGAGTTGCTCGTCGAGACGGGCCGACACGACGTCACCGCCTATCACGGCGATACCCACCCGCCGCATCGAACCCCGGAGGGCGTCGACGCCTGGGGGAGCGAGTATCTCACCGGCCCCGGATCGAGCTACGAACGCACCTTCGACGTCGAGGGCGTCTCCGACTACGTCGACAGACAGGAAGTGTGTGTCTCTCACGAAGTCGCGGGCAACGTCGGCCGCGTCGTGGTCGGATGGCCGGATCCCGACGAGGAACCGGCGATGGAGCCACTCTCGGAGGCGGAACGCGAGGAGGTCCCCTCGCAGGTCGAGAACGCGTTCGAGCATTTCGACGAGGAGACGCGGCCCGTCCTGGAGGCGGGACCGACGTAGCTCCGGCCGCCCGTCTCCCCCAGTGTCTCAGCGACTGGGACCGATCGATGAAAAGTAACTGACCGCACCCCAAAGGACGAACATGACACCTCCAACCCGAAGCCACGACAGACGGACCGTCCTCCGGGCGGTCGGCGCGACGGCCGTCGGCGCGTCCGTTGCGGGCTGTCTCGGCGACGACGGCCCCGAGGGGACCGTTTTGCCGCCGCCGGAGAACTACGAGCGACAACGGGATCTCGATCTGCCGTATCCGGCCTACGGCGAGGAACTCCCGGAGGCGACCGTTCCCGCCCCGCTGCACGGTCGGACGGTGACGACGACGGAGTTCGTCGGCGACAGACATACAATGCTGACGTTCGTTTACACGAACTGTGTGACCGTCTGTGGCGAACTCACCTACTCGCTGCGCCGCGTGCAGGCCGACTCGGTCCAGGGGGGCTACGCGGACGAGTTCGCGTTCCTCCCGACGACGTTCGACCCCGAACAGGACACTCCCGAAGCGATCGACGAGTACTGCGACGCGATGGGTGTCGACCGCGAGGCCGACAACTGGTATTTCCTCCGTCCCGAGACGCCCGGACGGGCGAAGGGGGTCGTCGAGGACACCTTCGGCGTCGCCTTCGAGGGCGGCGAGACCGGCGGACACGGAGGGCACGGCGACCACGACGGCGGCGATCACGGTGACGGCGACGTCCGTCACTTCCAGCACGCCTCACTCGTCCTCCTGGTCAACAGAGACGGGATCGTCGAGCGCGCCTACGACGGCGGTCCGCCGGAGACCGGCACCGAGATCGAGGACGCCAGAACGCTGCTCGAGGGGTACTGACCGTGCGTCGTCGTGACCTCCTCGTCGGCGCCGGCAGCCTCGCGGCGCTGGGCGGCGGCGCGGCCGTGGCGTTCGATCTCGTCGGCTCTAACGAGGAGGCGATCGAGCCGATCGAACTCGAGACGCTCGATGCCCCCGGCAGCGAGGCCGGAACGGCGACCGTTCCGGAACTCGGTCGGGTCACGTTCGTCGAGATCTTCGCCACCTGGTGTGGGATCTGCCAGGACATGATGCCGGATCTCGCGGCGACCCACGCCGCCGTCGGCGACGACGTCCAGTTCCTCTCGGTGACGAACGAACCGCTCGGCAACACCGTCACCCGCGAGGACGTCGCCGAGTGGTGGGAGCGATACGACGGCGCTTGGACGGTCGCGGCCGACCCCGAACTCGAGTTGACGCGGGCGCTCGACTCCTCGGGCGTTCCCTACAAGTTCGTCCTCGACGAACGAAACCGGGTCGTCTGGCGAAACCAGGGCCGATCGAACGCCGAGGAGATGGAAACACGGATCCGCGACGCCCTCGAGTGATCGAGTGACCGATGCCCGCTGAACTGTACGGCTCGGCTCTCTTCGCGGTCGGCGCCGGCCTCGCGACGTTTTTCGCCCCCTGCTCGTACGCGCTGTTGCCGGGCTACGTCGGCTACTACGTCGCCGCGACGGAGGGGGACAGTCCGCCGATGGGCGGCGTCCTCGCACGGGGCGGTGCCGCCGCAGTCGGCGTCTTCGCGACGTTTTTCGCCCTCTCCGTGGTCGCCGTCGCCGCGAGCGGGTTCGTCGAGGAAGCGCTGCCGGCCGTCGAGGTCGGGATCGGCGTCCTCCTCGTCGTGCTCGGTCTCGCCGTCGTCTCCGGGCGGACGGGGCCGTTGCACGTCCCGCTGCCGAAGCGCCGCTCGACGGTGCTCGGGTTCGGCCTCTTCGGCGCGCTGTACGCTTTGGCCGCGACGGCCTGCGTGCTCCCGCTGTTTCTGTCGGTCGCGCTGCAGTCGCTGACGCTGTCTCCGGGCGAAACCGCCGTCGTGCTCGGCTCCTACGCCGGCAGCTTCGGCGTCCTGATGGTCGCGGCGACCGTCGCGACGGCGATCGGCCACGACGCGCTGACCGGACGGATCGCCGAAAACGTCGGGCTGTTGACGCGGCTCGCGGGCGGCGTCCTCGTCCTCGCCGGGATCGGCCAGCTTTACGTCGCGCTCGCGATTTGAGTCACTCCGCCGCTCTCTCACCCGACGGTTCCGCCAGCTGTTCGTCCATCCACTCGAACTGCGTCTCGAGGGCCGCCCGTCCCGCGTCGGTCAGCGAGTAGACGTCCTCGAGGCCCTCGACGCGTTTCCGGACGAAGCCGTTCGACTCCAGCGACTCCAACGCCCCGTAGAACCGATCCGGTTTGAGGCGGCGGTCGTACCGCGATTCGAGCTCGGATTTCAGCGTCTGGGCGCGCCGCGGTTCCCCGTGGAGGGCGATACAGATGTCGCGACGAAGTCCGCTCGTGAGCCATTCCATACGGTGTGTGTACACACCGACCCCAAAGAGTCCCCGGATCGTTCCGCCGAAACCGGTAGTTTCCCGGCCCGGTGGTCCGTACACCCCGACATGACGAGTGCCGAATCCGACGGAATCACCGCCGAGTACCGAGAAACTGACGACGAACGGCTGTTGACGTTTAGCGCCGGCGGCAAAACCGCCGCGGTCGCACAGAACATCGAGGGGTACGCGATGTTGAAGGTCCGGCCGACGGCGAGCGGCGACGAACTCGAGCGCTACTACGGCTTCGATATGGCCTTGGATCACGCCGCCGAACTGCTCGGCGTCGACCCGACGGACCTCCCGATCCCCGAGGCGGCGTCGGACATGGGAATGTGACCGCGGGAGCGCCCTCGAGCCCGTCCGGACGCCCGGATCGGTCGGTAGCTATATGTCCGTCGTGTGGCTTTTCGTGTGTATGAACGCCCACTCCGTACTCGAGGACTGGGAGACCGCCGCCTTCGAGGGGGGTTTTCCCGGCCTCGAATCGCTCGGCGAGCGAGGGTTCGACGGCGCTCTCGAAGCGGCCGGCACGTGGCTGTTTTTTCGCGGCGGCGAACCCATCGCCGTCCTCGATGATCTGGACTCTTCGCCCCGTCCCGGCGATATCGACGCCTTCGAGGACGCCTCAGGGACCCGACATGAGGCACCCAACTCTGCGGCCGCGACGCTCGCGGCCATGCTCGGGCTCGACGGCGAGGTCCGCGGTCGGTATTTCACCGACGACACGCCGCTTTCGGCGGTCCACGAGACGCTCTCCGGCGGCGGCTTCACCGGCTACGTCGAGCTCTCGGAGAACGTCCTCAGCGGCGATTACTACTACGGCTACGTCGACGGCGAGGTCGAACACGTCGGGTTCGTCGGCTCCGGCCAGCGGCTCTACGGCGAGGACGCGCTAAACCGGGCCGAAAACGAGGTCGGCATCTACGCCGTCGTCGCCGTTTCGCTCCCGGACCTCGAACTCCCCGAACCGGAACCGGCGTCGGAGCCGGCCACCGATCCCGTGTCCGGACCGAACTCGGACGCCGAAAGCGATACCGTCGGTTCGGGATCGGGCGACGACGCCGAGCCGGAACACGAACCGGAGCCGACCCCGACATCTGAGCCGAAATCGGATCCGACGACCGACTCCGATTTCGTTTCGGAGCCGGACGCCGAGACGGCTCCCCACGGGACGGAACGCTCCGAACCGGAGGCCGCGGCCGAAGAACCCTTCGAACCGGTGGACACCGCAGCCGACACGGGATCGGAACGCGCGGCGGAGACGCCCGAGCCCTCGGTCGACACCGATCCCGGCGACGGCTCGACCGACACCGATGCCGGCGAATCCATAACGGACGCCTCCGGGGCGGACGGATCGGGGCCCTCGGATTCGGGCGTAGAGGTCGACAGCGAACCGGAACGGACGGCGGCCGCTCCCGGCTCGGACGCGTCCGAACCGACGACGGGGGACGACGCGCCGGAGCCGTACCCCTCCGCCGGCGATTCGACGACCGCGGCCACGGAGCCCGAGGGATCCGGGCGGGACGGATCCGGCATCGGTAGCCTGACGACTCGACAGGTCCCCTCGCTGGACCCGGAACGAAGCAGCTCCAAGCGGACGGACTCCGAGAGCACCCCTCGAGCCGGCGAGGGGACCGACCGGAACGCCGATTCGCCGACGGGGGCATCCGTCGGTGCCGACGCGGGAACGTCCGAGGAACGACCCTCCGAGGCGGAGCTCGACGAGTACGAAACCCGGATCGAGGAACTGAACGCCGAGCTGGCGGATCGAAACGAACGGATCGACGCGCTGGAGTCGGAACTCGCCGAGCGCGATGAACGGATCGGTTCGCTCGAATCCGAGCTTCAGGCGGTGCGGGCCGAACGGGACGAACTCGAGTCCGAACTCGAGACGCTGGCCTCGGACTCTACCGCCGGTGGATCGATGAGTGAACGGGAGGCGCTCGCGGGCACGAGCCTGTTCGTTCGCGAGCGGACCCGCGGTCAGCCGACGCTCGAGGACGCACACGGGGGGACCGCGGACCGGGAGGCGGTCATCGAAAACCTCCGTATCGAGTTCCACACGACGTTCGATTCGGACGATCTGACCGTCGACGGCCAGCCCTTCGAGACGTGGCTCCGCTCGTCGCCCCTCTACGAGTTCGCCGAGTGGCTCGTCGGCGAGTTGCTCTTCGAGATCCGCTCGACGAACGCCCAGGCGGGACTTCGGCCGCTGTACGACGCGTTGCCGACGATCGACCGGGTCGGGTTCGACCAGACGATCTCTCTCGACGCCGACGGCGAGGAGGCGTCCGAGGAGATGCACTTCGATATCGTCGCCCGCGACAGGAAGGGCAACCCGATCGTCGTCGCCGACTTCGATCGAAGTCGCGATCCGACCCGGGCCGACACGCTCGAGCCGCTCGTCACCGACAGTTCCGAGGTCCGTCAGGCCCACGGGACGCTGGCGGCGGCCGTCGCCGTCTCCTCGAGCTATTTCGAGGCCGACGCTATGGCCGTCGCCGAGGAGGCGACCAGCTCCAGTCTGCTCTCGCGAAGCAAACACCGGAGCTACGTGACGCTTTCGCGCTCGAGCGGCTATCACCTCTGCCTGGTGGAAGCTCGGGACGGCTCGTTCAATCTGACCGTCCCGGAGCTGTAGGCGGGGCTGTCGGCCGAATACAGGAACAGAATCGAAACAAAAAACGGTATTAGCCTTCGATCTCGGGGATGTCGTCGATCTTCATCCCTTCGAGTTTGTCGATGATGCCGTCGATCTTCGAGTCGAGGTCGTCGACGAAGTCGGCCGTATCCTCCGTCGTGATAGCGCCCTGACTGGATGGTTCGATGAGGTTCTCCTCTTCGAGAACGCGCAGCGAGTACCGGACCTTGTGGTGCGGATAGCCGGTCTCGTTCGACATCTTGACGATGCCGATCGGCTCGCTCTCGATGACCATCCGGAGGACGCGGAGGTGCCGTTCCAGCATGTCTACTTCCTTCTCAAGCCTGTCTATCATGACATTTGTTAACTTGTGTTTGTGGGTTTTAAATGTTGCTGTCCGTTCGCCTCCCGATCTCTCGGTTCGGCTTTCCCGTTCGAGGCTTCGCATGTAATATATAAATACCTTGTGACAGTGACACGTATGGGAACCGTTCAAGTCAGACCCCCGTAGTTCCCAGCCGCGCGTCCGGAGGTGTTCGCATCGCGCCTCCCAGACCGTAATCTGTTTACCCGATAGACGGGAACGTACCCCCGATGACCGTAACCATCGTCGGTTCGCAGCTCGGCGACGAGGGGAAAGGCGGGATCGTCGACGTTTACGGCGAGGCCGTCGACGTCGTCGTCCGCTATCAGGGCGGCGACAACGCCGGCCACACCGTCGTTTACGAGGGCGATGAGTACAAGCTCTCGCTCGTCCCGTCGGGCGCCGTCCGCGGCAAGGTCGGCGTCCTCGGCAACGGCTGTGTCGTCAACCCATCGACGCTGTTCGAGGAGATCGACGCGCTGAAATCCCGGGGGCTCTCGCCCGACGTCCGCGTCGCCGAACGGGCCCACGCCATTCTGCCGTACCACCGCGTCCTCGACGGTCTCGAAGAGGACATCAAATCGGACGAGAACCTCGCGGCCGGCACCACCGGACGGGGGATCGGCCCCACGTACGAGGACAAGGCCGGCCGTCGCGGGGTCCGGATCGGCGACCTCCTCGACCCCGAGACGCTCCGGGGGCGACTCGAGTACGCCGTCCCGCGGAAACGCGCGCTCGTCGAGGACGTCTACGGCCTCGACATCGGCGGCGACGTCGACCCCGCGGCCTTCGACATTGAGACGCTCTTCGAGACCTACCGCGAGTTCGGCGAGCGGATCGAAAACGGGGGGATGGCCGTCAACTGCGGGGATTTCCTCGGCCGACGGCTCGAGGCCGGCGACGAGATCATGTTCGAGGGCGCACAGGGCACCTCGATCGATATCGACCACGGGATCTACCCCTACGTCACCTCCTCGAACCCGACCGCCGGCGCGGCCGCGGTGGGCACCGGCGTCGGCCCGACAGTCGTCGGTCGGGGCGAAGTGATCGGGATCGTCAAGGCCTACCTCTCGCGGGTCGGTACCGGCCCGTTACCGACCGAACTCGGCGCCGTCGAGGGCCAGACGCCGACCGACGGCGGCCGCCCCGAAAAGGCCGATCTCGCGACGTACATCCGCGACGAGGGCGGCGAGTACGGCACCGTCACCGGCCGCCCGCGCCGGGTCGGCTGGCTCGACATGCCGATGCTCCGACACGCCGCCCGGGTCAACGGCTTTACCGGCCTCGCGATCAACCACCTCGACGTCCTCGCGGGACTCGACACCGTCGAGGTCGGCCACGCCTACACGCTCGAGGGCGAGGAGCTATCGACGATGCCGCCGACCACCGAAAAGTGGGGCGACTGTGAGGCGCAACTCCGCAGCTTCGAGGGCTGGCCGGAGGTCGAGTGGGACGAGGTCGCCGAGACCGGCTACGACGCGATCCCCGAGAACGCCCGCACGTACCTCGATTACATCGCCGAGGAGCTCGAAACGCCGATATACGCCGTCGGCGTCGGTCCGGGTCGCGAGGAGACTATCGTCGTCGAGTCGCCTTTTTAAAAGATAGACGTCTCCGACCCCTTTCTCGGCGAGCGACAACGGAACAGCGCCGCTATCGCTCCCGTTCGCGCTCGCCGTCCTCGCCTCTCTCGGTCCGTCTGACCGTCTCGTAGTAGCGCTCGACGAACCGCCCTTCGGTGTTCGGATCCTCCTCGATCTCCAAAAGCACCGATTCGAGCCCCCGCCGCGGTTGGTGGCAGAGTTCGCCGTGACACGGCTTGCAGAGATACTCGAACTCCTTTTCACGTCGGTCCCACCGGTCACCGTGTTTGTCGTACTCGCGGGCGTCGCTGCGGTCCAGCGTCTCGCCGCAGGCGATGCAGGTCACGGTCGTCTCCCCGCGCCGACGCCACATGCCCGAAAGTTTCGGACGAGACCGACTTAGTCATAGCGGTAACAGGGCGGAAACCCACGTCTTCAGCCGTGGGGTAGCTTACCGCTCTTGGCGGTGGCTTACCACAAGCGTATAAACGGACGCGATCCGATGTCGGGTATGGATCCACGGATCCGCGAACACGCCGAGATCATCGTCGATCACTCCACGGACGTCCAGTCGGGCGACAACGTCGTCATCAGCACGCCCGGCGCCACCGAGGATCTGGCCGTCGCCCTCCACGAGGCCGTCGGCGACCGCGGGGCGACCCCGGTGGCGCTCGCCAACGACAGCCGTGCACAGCGGGCCTACCTCCGGGCGGCCGACGCCGACGAGTTCGAGACGCCGACCCACGCCAAGGCACTCTACGAAGAGAGCGACGTGCTCATCCGGGTTCGGGGCGAGACGAACGCGACGGAACTGAGCGACGTCGCCCCCGACAAACAGGCCGCGCACTCGAAATCTCGACAGCCGGTCCAGGAGGCCGCCCTCTCGAAGCGGTGGTGTCTCACGCAGTATCCGACCCCCGCGAACGCCCAACTCGCCGGAATGAGTACCGAGGCCTACGAGAACTTCGTCTGGGACGCCGTCAACAAAGACTGGGACGCCCAGCGCGAACAGCAGGCCCGGATGGTCGAACTCCTCGACCCCGCGAGCGAGGTCCGGATCAAAAGCGGCGAGACGACCGACGTGACGATGTCGATCGACGGGATGAAGACGATCAACGATTACGCCGAGAAGAACCTCCCGGGCGGCGAGGTGTTCACCGCGCCGGTTATTGATAGCGTCGAGGGAGAGGTGCTGTTCGATATGCCGCTGTACCACCAGGGCAGAGAGATCACGGACGCCCACCTCGCCTTCGAGAACGGCGAGGTCGTCGAACACGCCGCCGAGACGAACGAGGAACTCCTCGGGGAGGTGCTGGGGACCGATCCCGGCGCGAGCCGACTCGGCGAGTTGGGCATCGGGATGAACCGCGATATCGATCGGTTCACCTACAACATGCTGTTCGACGAGAAGATGGGCGACACCGTCCACATGGCGGTCGGGCGAGCCTACGACGAGTGCGTCGGCGACGACCGGGAAGCGAACGAGTCGGCGGTCCACGTCGACATGATCGTCGACATGTCCGAGGACTCGTTCATCGAGGTCGACGGCGACGTCGTCCAGCGCGACGGGACGTTCCGCTTCGAGGACGGTTTCGAGTCGTAGCTTCCGGTCGACGGTATTGCGCTCGAAAAAAGGATACGCCCCGCGAACGGGGCTGGTGACGGGGATGCCTGACCCCGTCACCGACGGGCCGTGGCCGATAGTATGCTGAGCGAACCAGACAACGCCGGAGCGGTGGCAGCCAACCGTTCGGTTCGACCACGGAGTGGCAGGTGTCTAAGACGTTCGGCGTGGGTCGTTTAGCGTGACGGGATCCCCTCCTTCAGTGTGTCGGAACACGTCTCGATGCGCCCCTGCCAAGAGTTCTCCCTCGACAGTGAACGCACGTGGTTATCTATGGACATTACAGTCATACACATGAACCATATTGGTATAAAACTTCTGTAAGTGGCGATAACTGTCCGGTGGGTATGTAAATGTCTGAAAATAGCCTCCGGCCTTTTTGTTTCGGCAGTTCCGGGCCGAATATCGCGACCGATTCGGATGATCACTCGAAACTGGTCGGGGCCAGCCGCTCGTACGCCGTTTTTCCGCCGCCCCGATACTCACCCGTTTCGAATACACTGCGGTTTCCTAGTGTGCCTTGCTAGTGGCCGACACCTCTAAGTATCTACGCTTCGAGTGGAGATTCGATGGAGTGTACGAACTGCTGCTCCGAGGGTGGTTGGTCCCCACAGCGGGCGGTACTTGCAGGGGAAACGACGGTCGAGGTGGTGCTCTGTGACGCCTGTCGGGAGGCCCTCCACGACGAGGAATGGATCGAGATCGAGGAAGCCGACCGAATCCGCGCCCAGTGAGGGCGGGACGTCCGCGCCGTCGATCGTCTCTCTACCCGAGTCGGGTTCAACTCGCGCGGTACTCGCCGTGTTTCATGCCGATGCCGAACGCGATGAGCCCGAAGATCACCATCGAGGGCGCGACCATCATGAGCGTGGTCTCGAGGATCATCATACCGCTTCCGACGAGTCCGGCGACGCCGATGACGACGATCGCGAGCAACGCGCCGAGCGAAACGGGGAGGTTGAACTCCATACCGACATTACGGAACGGAGTCGTATAATTCGTTAGTTTACGGGCAACTCTAGCTCACCGAGTAGCCGCCGTCGACGACCAGTCCGTGGCCGGTGATAAACGAGGCGTCCTCGGAGAGCAGAAAGGCGATCGCATCGGCCACCTCCCCCGGCCGGCCGAACCGACCGAGCGGATACTGTCGTTTCGCCCGCTCTTTCGCCTTCTCCGGATCCGGGCTGGCCTCGAAATACTGATCGCCGAGCTCCGTCTCGATGAAGCCGGGACAGACAGCGTTCGCTCGGACGCCGTCCGCGCCCGCCTCGGCGGCGACGGCGCGGGTGAAGTTCATCACGCCGCCCTTGCTCAGCGAGTAGATCGACTGCTTCGGCAGGCCGAGAAACGACGCCAGCGAGCCGACGTTGACGATCGCGCCGCCGTCCTCCCTGAACTGTGGGAGCGCCGCCCGACAGCCGTTCCAGACGCCGCGGAGGTTCACGCCGACGACGCGCTCGAACGTCGCGTCGCTCAACTCCTCGGTGTCGGCCGGCCGGTGGGCGATCCCGGCGTTGTTGACTAGCCCGTCGAGCTCGTACTCGGAGACCGCCGTCTCGACGACGGCGTCGAACGCGTCGGCGTCTGTGACGTCGAGTTCGTGAAACACTGCCTCGCCGCCGGCGTCCCGGATCGCCTCGACGGTCCCGGTCCCACCGTCCTCGTCGACGTCCGTGACGACGACCCGGCCGCCCTCCTCGGCGATGCGGAGCGACGTCTCATGGCCGATCCCGCTCCCGGCTCCGGTGACGAGCACCGTTTCGTTTTCGAATCGCATGCTCGCATCTCGGTCGGGGGCGATATAAATCCCGGAACCCGGTCTCCGCTGTCCGCTCTAGGACGGCTTTTCCTCGCCGAAGGCCGGAACCGCCGCCGGCGGATCGTCGGCGGGTTCGCGCGTCGACAACACGAGCGTCGAAAAGTCCGTCTCGGAGATGTCGCCGCGCTCGAGCGCGCGGAACCAGCCCGCACGGAGAGTCCACTCGCCGTGGAACCCGCCCTCGGTGTCGAAGGCCCAGAACCGACAGTCTTCGGGCTCCCACCCGTCGTCGTGTGCGTCTCTGAGCTCCGTACAGACGCTCCCGAGATCGCCCCTCGTCAGCCCGCCGTCCGCCGTTTCGTACTCGACGTGTAGCGTTCCCGACTCGTGGGCGTGGCGCTCGACGTATATCCCGAGGCTCATCAGGTTCAACTCGAGCCGGGCGGCGATCTCGGACGGCTCCATACCCGACGTTCGGTGTGGAGTCGAAAAGAAACTGCCGACGTTCCAGTGGTTCGATCGACCGACGGGCGGTTCCGGGCCGTTCGACTGTGCTCAGGGCTGTTCGACGGCGATCAGGTCCGTCTTGTACTCGGACGGTTCGATGTCGGACTCGCCGACGACCGTCGGATCGACCCGTACTCGGAGGCTTTCTCGAACACTCGCTTCGATATCTCCGGCTATCGCCTCGTCCGGCCGGTCCGTCTCCGCTCGACGGGCGACTCGGATCGGGATCGGCGATTCGAACTGATACTCGCCCTCCTCCGGTACGACGACTTCCATCCGCGGGCTCGCCCCTTCGACGGTCGTCACCGTCTCTCGGATCGCTTCGGGGTAGACGTTCCGCGCTTTATAAATCAGCATGTCGTCCGTCCGCCCGATGATCCGGAGTTTCGGCGACGTTCGACCACACGCACACCCGATGTCCACGATCCGCGCGAAGTCCCCGGAACGGAACCGCAAAAGCGGGGTCGCCTCCCGGACCAGCGGTGTATAGACGAGCTCACCCGTCGCTCCGGGTTCCAACGGCTTCGGTTTCCCGGTCTCGGGATCGACGAGTTCGAAGTGGACGTATCCCTGTCCGATGAAGTGTGCCCCGTCCTCGAACGGACACTCGGCGGTGACGGCCGGACTGACGTCGCCGAGGCCCATCACCTCACGGACGCCTTCGGCTCCCCAAGAGTCCCGCAGCGACTCGCGAATCTCGGGGTCGGCGATCCCCGGCTCGCCGCCGCCGATGAGCGTTTCGACACCCAGATCGGACACTTTTCGACCCGTGACTTCGGGTGCCCGTTCGGCTAGGTATCGGAGATGCGACGGCGTCGAGTGGACGAAGTCCGGTCGGAGATCGTCCATGACTTCGATCAGCCCCTCGGTCCCAGTCCCGCCCGCCGGGACGACGTTCGCGCCGAGTTCGCTGTAGGCATCGATATAGGGCAGCCCACCGGGAACCATCGCCCTCCCGATGGCGTGTAACACCGTGTCGTTCTCGCGGATCCCCATCGCGTAGCCGGCCCGACAGATCATCTCCACGATCACCTCCCGGTCTGCTCGGGTGAACCCGAAATACGTCGGCTTCCCGGTCGTCCCCGAAGAGGAAAGCGTTAGATTGAGCCGCTCTCGGGGAACCGCCTGATGCTCGCCGAGGCGGTGTCCGTTCGATCCCCGTTGGCTTTCGCGCTCGTCGTCTTTCGTCGTGAACGGGACGGCACTCAGATCCGACAGGGTCTCGATATCCTCGGGGTCTATCCCCCACTCGCGGAACCGCTGTCGGTAGTATTCCGACTCCGTCGCGAGGTATCGAACCTGTTCTCGGAGCCGTTCTCCGTGAAGCGACATGACCTCCCTCCACGGTCGCGTTTCGATACTGTCGTAGACCTCGGCCATGCTATCATCGGACACACGACGGCTGATAAACGTTCCTGTCAGGTACGATACCGACTCAGCCCGGCTCAGCGACCCGGAAAATCCGGTTCCCGTCCGGAGAGAAACGCGTCGGTCCCCTCGGAGAAATCCGCCGAGTGAGCCACTTCCCGAGAGAGCTCTACGTCCCGATCCAGCCCGTCGGAAAGCGGCCGATCGAACGCGTCCGCGATCGAGCGTTTCGCGGCTTCCATCCCGACGGGTGAGTTCGAGGCGAGATCGGACGCGATCCCCTCGGCCCTCCCGATGACGTCCTCAGGATCGACGATCGCTTCGAGTAGCCCCCACGATTCGGCCGTCTCGACGCCGATCGTCCCCCCGCGGAGAACCAGCTGTCGGGCCCGGGAGGCGCCGATCTCTCGAGCGAGGAGTCTCGTTCCGCCCGCACACGGGAACATGCCGAGTGTCACCTCGGGAAGACCCATCTCGGCATCCCGACCGGCGACCCGGAGATCGCAGGCCAGCGCCAACTCGAACCCGCCCCCGACCGCGGCGCCCTCAACCGCGGCGACGAACGGAAGATGCGAACGGCGCATCCGGACGATCACTTCGTTGGTCCGGCGAACTTCCTCGACGAACTCGTCCGGCGACTGTTCGAGATCGCCCCCCGAACAGAACGTCCCGCCGGCACCACAGAGTACCGCGGCCCGGATCTCCGAGGATTCGATCTCTCGAACCGCGGCGTGGAGTTCGTCCACGAGCCCGACCGAGAGCGCGTTTCGCAGCTCCGGCCGATCGAGCCGGATCGTGGCGATGTTTCCATCGGTTTCGAGAGAGACGGACTCGCGTGTCGGAGCCATGCGCGTTTTCGGGTCACCGATGAAAAATACCTTTCGCCGGATCGAGATCTCTCCGATCGGAGATCTCTCGACCGCCCCTCTACCGCGGCCGCCGCCTCCGAAAGAGCGCTGGACAACGACTCTCCTCGATGACTGAACGCGTACTCGTCGTCGACGATTCGTCGCTACAGCGGACGATCATCACCGGCGCCCTCGAGGACCGCTTCGAGATCGTCGGCGAGGCCAAGAACGGTCGCGAGGCCGTCGAACGCTTCGAATCGACGGCGCCGGATCTCGTGACGATGGACATCATGATGCCCGAGATGGACGGCGTCGAGGCGACCGGCCGGATCGAATCGCTGACGGACGAGACGAAGGTCATGATGTGTACGAGCGTCGAGCAGGCCGAAAAAATGAAGCAGGCCGTCCGGGTCGGAGCCGACGAGTACGTCACGAAACCGTTCGACGAGGACGACCTCCTCGACACCGCGACGGCGCTGTGTCGGTGAAGTTTCTCGCGACTCCGAACCCCGTGAACTGTCTTCTCGAGAACGGTCTCGCCCCCGCGAACTCTCCCGTGAGCCACTCCACAAACCGAAGGTTCGATCCGTCGAATCCGATCACTTATCCGACCGCTTTCGGTATACGAAACGATGAGCCAGCGGGCGCTCGCCGAATCCGATCTCGAGGCCGACGCCGCCAGGCGGGGCTTTACCAGGGCCAGCGCCGCCAACGTCCTCGGGAACGCCGCCAAGATCGCCGTCGAGGGCGCCGTCGGCCTCGCGTTCGGGTCGGTCGCGTTGCTCGCCGACGCCGCCCACTCCGTCGCCGACCTAGTCGCCAGCGCCGTCGTGTTGATCTGGGGCCGCAGCGTCTACGCCGACCCCGACGAGACCCACCCGCACGGTCACCAGCGGATCGAGCCGCTTGCGGCGCTTTTCGTCGGTAGCGTGATCGTCCTGCTCGGGCTCAACCTGCTGTATGAGTCCGTCACCGGCTTGCTCGCCGGCCCCGAAGTCATCTTCAGCCCGCTTTTGATCGCGGCGTTGCTCTTTGCGATGGCCGATATGTACCTCCTGTATTGGTACACCACCCGCGTCAACGAGACGGTCGGCTCCTCGGCGCTTTCCGCGCTCGCGATCGATTGCCGCAACGACATCTACACCTCCGTCGCCGCCCTCGCGGGTGTCATCGGCGTCTTCTTCGGCGTTCCGGTCCTCGATGCCGTCGCCGGCGGCCTCGTCAGCGTCCTCGTCGTCTATCAGGGCGTCGAGATCGGCCGCGAGAACGTCTCGTATCTGGTCGGCGCCGCCCCGAGCGACGAACAGCGCGCGGAGATCACCGGGACGCTTCGCTCCCATCCGGAGGTGGCCGGCGTCCACGATCTGATCGTCTTCTACGACGGGACGGATCTGGAGGTCGAGGCCCACGTCGAGGTCGACGGCGAGTTGACGCTCGTCGAGGCCCACGACATCGAGACCGAACTCGTCTACGCGCTGGGCGAACTCGAGGACGTCGGCGACGTCCATCTGCATCTCGATCCGGCCGGGATCGGCGAGTGGAAGGAAGCCGGTGACGGCTGATGTTCTGACCGGGAACGCGATCGCGAACGGTCACATGAAATCCGAGAGCCCGGACTGGCCGTCGTCCTCCTCGGTGCCCGAATCCGAACCGGGGCCGTCTTCCGAAGCCGACGTATCGCTCTTGCCGTCTCCGTCCCCGTCCGCATCGACCGAATCGGCGCCGAACTCGGCGAGCGTTCCCCCACTCTCGCCCCCTTCGACCTCGCCGTCTTCGTCCCCGTCAGTTTCCCCCGCCGGTTCGGCCGGCGCGAACGCCCCGCCGGAGTGTTCGACCGCGGCCGCCTCGCGGCGCTCTTCGGCCTCTTCGATGATCCCCTCGACCTTGTTGGTCGTCTTCCCCGAGCCGGTGATGAACGAGACGTGCTCGGCGTCCAGATCGTAGCGTGCGACCATCCGGACCGTCAGTTCCCGGTTCCGACAGTGATGGGTTATCACGGAGAGGTACGGCATGATCTCCCTGCGGGCCGTCGCCGTCGAGACGCCCGCCCGCTCGGCGATCCGCTCGGCGATGTAATCGCGCGTCGAATCCCGCGAGGAGCGGTAGGGCGCGCCGCCGTACCGCGTCCACCCGCCGCGTTCGCTCCGCCTGACGGCGGCGACGCCGGCGGCGACGTTGTCGGTCGCGTACCGCCAGTAGCTATAGTTCTGTGTCGCGCGAACCCGCCCGAGCCAGACGTCGGCGTTCGAGAGGTGTTCGTAGGCGTCGGCCAACTCCCCGTCGGCGTACACCTTCGGTACCTTGTCCTCGACCCACTGGAGCAGGTTATCGGGCGTCTCGTCGGTCGCGTACGCCGTCCGGAGGGCCTCCTCTGCGGATTTCTCTTTGAGTACCGCATCGAGCAACGCGAAGATGTCCTCGGTTCGGTCGCGGTCGCCCTCGCTGCCCTCGGCTTCGATCCGCCCGTCGCGCGCCCTCGATTGGAGGTCCTTGATCGCCCCCCGGAGGTCGCCCCGGTTCGATTCGGCGATCCGCTTCAGGACGTCCTCGTCGAACTCGACGCCCTCCTGGCGGCAGATGTCCCTGAGCACCGGCACGATCGATCGCGCCGAGACGTCGCGGAACTCGATCTCTCGGCAGGCCTTTCGCAGCCCGCGGGACATCTCGGAGTAGTCGTTCGCGATGAGGAC
>CAZWZX010000015.1:0-21641 GCA_964638655.1 uncultured Natronomonas sp. | reverse complement strand
GACGGTTCGGACGTCACGCCCGTCTCTCCGGACCCGCTGTCGGATCCTTCGTCGCCGTCGGATCCTTCGTCGCCGTCGGTCGTCGGACTGTCGCCGTCATCGCGTTTTCGGTCCGTCTTCGTGTTGTTTTCTGCCGTGTCCTCGCTTTTCGCCCCGTCCGTCACGGTCCCGTCTTCCCTTCGTTTTCCGGCCTCCGTCTCCCCGTTACGATCGTGGATGTGGTTGCGGAGATCGAACTCCAGCCGTCCCGGCTTCCCGTCTTCGGACGGATCGGCCGCCCGTTCGGACTCCCCGCCAGGTTCGTCTAGATCGGCTGTCTCGATCGGTTCGCCGTCCTCGTATGTCCCGTCCGTCCGTCGATCCGTCGTGTCCGGTTCGGCTTCACTGTCTTCCCGCGGTTCCGTCGGCTCCGGTGGGCCGGCTTCGTCCGCGGCGGCCGGTTCGTCCGTCTCGAAGAGGACCCCTCGGGCCCGATCGAGCAGTCCATCCTCGCCGTCTTCGTCACGCCCATGTCCTTCGTTTTCCGGTCCTCCGTCATCCGCGTCGAGGAGTCGTACGTCACGGACGTCCGGCTCTTTCGACGGATCGAACCCCGTCGATGCCCCGTCACCGAGCACGACGCCGAGAGCGAGGACGGACGTTCCACCGGGATCGAGCGTGTGCCCGATCGAGATCGTGTCTCCCTCCGTTTCCCACGATTTCGGTTCCTTCTCCGCGTGGAACCCGACCTCCGAACGGGCCGGTGGCAGTTCGTCCGTGAGTTCGATCGCGGCCGCGGCGCCGGCCGATGAATCGAGTAGATATCTGACGACTATCCCATTCGGTTTCCGCTCGGGTATCTTCCGAACCGTCACCGGACCGTGTTGGACCGTACGGTCCTCGAGTTCGCCGCCGCGCTCGATATCCGGCTCACCGGACATGTCCTTTATTCCCCCGTTCCGAACGGATCTCTCGGTCCCGTCCGCAGGAACCGCCCGAACTCCTCGTGTTTGGCACCCGTATTGTCATAGTGTACATCCCCCTTGTTGACTGCTATCACCAAGGAAACAGGCGGTAGACCGGTTTCACTCTGTGCTAGTTATCGAGCAGTTATTTAACCAGTACCTATATATACCATGATCGACCCGACCGATCGTCGATATCGCCGACGTGCTCAGACTTGCCGTGAGACGTGCGATCGGAAACGCATCTCATGTACGCGTAGCCGTTGAACACTTCCGGTTGATTCGACGGTCGATCCACCGAAATAGAAACTATTTTTAGTTTCTTTTTTTAGCTATTGCAACTATATATGGTTATATATGCCCGTGGCCCGGACTGACCCGTATGCGCTTCGGAATCCACCATGAGGGGCGAGGGGTGACTCGTCGTGCGCTCCTCGCCACGGCGGGCACGACCCTCGGTGTCGGTCTCGCCGGCTGTTCGGGGACAGACGCCGGGCCGGTGCGGGTTCTATCGGCCGGGAGCCTCGCACGGACGTTCGAGGACCACGTCGGTCCGGCCTTCACAGACGAGACCGGAATCGAGGTTCACGGGGAGTATTACGGCGCCAACGCCGTGATGCGGATGGTCGAGGACCGGACGAAACACCCCGACGTCATCGTGAGCGCCGACGCGACGCTCCTTCGTGATCGGCTGTACGGCGAGTTCACGGAGTGGGACGTCGAGTTCGCGACCAACAGCGTCGGCATCGGCTACAACGAGGAAACCGCGTTCGGACGGGGGCTCGACGCCGGCGGACCCTGGTACGAACTGGCCGTCGAAACCGACGAGGGTGACATCTCGATCGGCGATCCGGATCTGGACCCGCTGGGGTATCGCGCCGTGCAGGCGTTCGAACTGGCCGAACGCGAACACGACCTCGAGGGGTTCCGAGCGGAGATGCTGGCTCTCGTTTATGAAGAACCCGAAGAGCCGCAGATGATGGCGGGCGTCGAGACCGGCTCGCGTGCGGGATCGGTCGTGTACCGAAATATGGCGATCGATCACGGCATGCCCTTCCTCGAGTTTCCGGAGGCGTACAACTTCGCGAACCCCGAACTGGCCGACCACTACGCGACCGCCGAGTTCACGACCGAGGAGGGCTACACCGCCAAGGGGCGGCCGGTGCTGTACAACGCGACGGTGAACGACGCCGCCGACGCTCCCGAGGCAGGCCGCGAACTCGTGCAGTTTCTCGCCGACAGGTCCGATCTCCTCGTCGATGCCGGGTTGACCGTCGGGGAGAATCTGCCGCGCGGTCGGGGTGTCCTCCCGGAGGCGATCACCGTATGAGCCTCGCCGGTCGCACTCTCTCCCCGCGCCCGAACCGACGGCTCCCGGAACTGTTCGTCCCCGCGATTTTGGGTACGTTCATCCTCGTCTACTTCGCGCTTCCGTTCGTGGCCTTTCTCTCCCGGACGGGGGCGACGAACGTCCTCGCCGGACTGTCGACGCCGGAAGCCCGGATCGCGATCCGCAACTCGCTGATCACCGCCCCGGTCTCGACGCTGATCGCCACCGTCTTCGGCGTCCCGCTCGCGTACGTTCTCGCCAGGGCCTCCTTTTTCGGCAAGCGAGCCGTCGAGGCGCTCGTCATCCTGCCGCTCGTCGTCCCGCCGGTCGTCGGCGGTGCGATGATTCTCACCGCTGTCGGCCGGTTTACCCCGATCGGGGCCGCCGCGACCGCCGTCGGAATACCCCTCACCGACAGCCTGATCGGCGTCGTCCTCGCACAGACGTTCGTCGCCGCTCCGTTCGTGATCATCACCGCCCGTGCCGGATTCGGCGCGATCGACGAACGGCTCGAACAGGCATCTCGATCGCTCGGCTACGGACCGCTCTCGACGTTCTGGAACGTCTCCGTCCCGATGGCCCGCGGAGCCATCGTCGCGGGTACCGTCCTGACGTTCGCCCGCGCGATCGGCGAGTTCGGAGCGACGATGATGGTCGCGTACAACCCGCGAACGATGCCGACCCGAATCTGGGTGGATTTCATCGCCGGCGGTATCGACGCGATCGTCCCGCTCGGGCTCGCGTTGCTCGCGATCACGCTCGCGGTCCTCGCGGCGGTCCAGCGCCTCGGTCGCGTTCCGACGGTGATCGATCGATGACGCTGGAAATCGATCGGTTGACCCATCGATACGGCGACGAACTGGCGGTCGACGATGTCTCGTTCGGCATCGACGAGGGCGAACTCGTCGCGCTGCTCGGTCCCAGTGGCTGTGGAAAGACGACGATCGTTCAGGCCATCGCCGGCCACGTTCGGCCGACGGCGGGGCGCGTAACCCTCCGTGGCCGGGTCGTCACCGGGGATCCGCCCGAGGACCGCCACGCCGGGCTCGTGTTTCAACGATCGACGCTGTATCCGCACATGACTGTCGAGGAGAACGTCGCTTACGGGCTCAAGGCACGCGGTGTTGACCCTCAAGAACGCGACGAACGCGTCCGCGAGCACCTCGAACTGGTCGCACTCTCCGAGCAGTACGACGCCTTCCCCACCGAACTGAGCGGCGGACAGAAACGACGGGTCGAACTGGCCAGGGCTCTGGCGCCACAGCCGGACGTACTCCTCCTCGATGAACCGCTGTCGGCGCTCGACCGACAGCTGCGTGAGCGACTGCGCGATGAGATCGCCCGGATACAGGACGAAACCGGCGTCACGACCCTGTTCGTCACCCACGATCAGGAGGAGGCGATGGCGCTCGCCGATCGATTAATCGTCATGGGCGACGGACGTGTCTCCGGCGTCGGAACGCCTCGGTCGCTGTATCGATCACCGCCGTCCCGTTTCGTGGCCTCGTTTCTCGGTCGGTCGAACGAGTTCCCCGCGACGGTCGTCGCCCGGCGACCGCCCACGCTCGAAGTCGGGGATCGGACGGTCGCGCTGTCCGACCGGGAGATCACGGCTCCGGTGGGCGCGTCGGTCGCGTGTCACGTCCGACCGAAGGATCTCTCGATCCGAACCTCCGATGCGGTCGAAACCGACGGAACGGGCCTTTCGCTTCCCGGCGAAGTGGCCTCCGTCGCCGACGTCGGTCACCGATACGACCTGACGGTTCGGACCGCGACCGGCGACGAACTCGCGGTTGAGACAGCCCGACGGCCGCCCGAGGTCGGTTCGGGGATCACCGTCGAGATCCCTCCCGAGCGGATAACGGTGTTCGGATCCGAGGACGAGGACGACGAGTGGGTCGGTACCGCTACGTCGTCTGAACCCCGAGTGTGATCGGCCCGATCCTCTCTCAATACGTCCGCGGCAGACGCCCGTGGCGCGTCTGTTTCGCGCTCGACGGTCAGTTACGGAGATGAGGTCAACAACCCTGACCTCAAGGGTTGGAGTATCCGCCTCGACCGCTGATGAAAGCCCGCCCGCAACTTTAACACCGACTCCTGTGTTGTCTCTCGTGGCATCCCATAACAACAGCTAACGTTATTCACGCGTTCAACACCGCCCGCTGGAGTCTCGACAACAGTTTTCTCGTCCAGTTGACCGATCCCGGAACGGCGTACACGGCCGTCTGTCCGTTCTATCTGATCGAACACCCGGAGGGGCTCGTCGTCGTCGACACGGGCGTGAGCCACGAGATGCTCGATGCGCCCGCCGAGTACGGACCCTACGGGGCCGAGTTCATCAAGAAGCAAGGCGGATACCTCGGGGTCGTACGGAAATCTTCGATTTCCGTGATGACGAGACGCTCCGCGTCTCGGACCACTTGACCCCGAGGCAGTTGACGGAGGCGTTCCTGCCGGCGATCGAGTACGGCCCCGAAACCCATCCCCGGACCCACCTCGAGGAAGCCGGTTACGCGCCCGAGGACGTCGATTACGTGATCATGACGCATCTCCACTCCGACCACGCGGGACAGATCGGTACCTTCCGGGACGCCCGGTTCATCGTTCAACAGCGCGAACTCCGCTATGCACACTGGCCGGTTCCCGTCCAGGACGTGTTCTATCTCGAGGGCGATTTCGATACGCTCCGGTCGGCCGAATACGACGTCACGCCGCTTGCGGGCGAGTACGACGTGTTCGGTGACGGGAGCGTCCGAACGTTCCCGACACCCGGACACACGCCCGGTCATCAATCAGTCGTCGTCGAACTCCCCGAGACCGGAACCGTCATTCTGGGAGCCGACGTCGCCCACCGACAGGACGGCTACGACCGGGAACATCTGGCCTCGTTCAACTGGGATCTCAGCGAGTCGCTCGCGTCGCTGCGGGATGTCAAAGCCCGCGCTCGTCGCACGGACGCCGAGGTGTTCGTCACCCACGACAACGACCATATCGACGCTTTCGCCGGCGGCCTCGAGTAGACTGCCGGGCCGTCCCGAGCGCTCCCGTGACGAGCGCATCCGGTCCGATCCGCGCCGTAAGCGGCGCGGAGAACGTCATACGCCCTCGACGGTCTCCCGGTACGCCCGGATCGATTCGAGTGCCGACTCGACGTGTTCGATTGCCTCGTCCGATCCCTCTTCGTCGGCGATCTCGGCGAGTACGTGTTCGTGGTGTGCGAGCCGGCCGTGATCCGGGCCGCGGTCGGCCTCGGCGTGGGACTCGAACCGCTCGGATTGTTCCCGGAGCCGTTCGCGCGCTTTTTCGGTCCCCGCCGCTCCGGCTGCCCGACGGAGCGATTCGGCTGCCGCTTCGAGTTCGTTCCGGGTCATGGTCCGGCGTTCGATGCCGAACGACAAAAACACTTCATCGGAACGGCGTTCGTCCGGATTCGATCCGATCTCAGCGCTCGCCTGTTTCCCCGGAACGACGGCGACGGGCGACCGCGCTCTACGGGATCGGTTCGAACGCTGCCGGCGTCCACGCGCCGTCCCGCGCGGCTTCGAGGTAGTACACCACGCCCGGCTGGTGGGCGGCGCCGACGATCAGGTGAACCGCCCCCGCTTCCGGTGCGTGGAACCGGGCGTACTCCGCCATCCGCTCGTTTCTGGCGTGGGTGAAAAGCTCCAGTTCGCGGTCGTGTCGGCGCAGCCACTCGCGCTCTATGGGCTGGGGCAAAAGCGACCGTTTGTAGTAGTGCTGTAACTCGACGAGCGTCTCGGGGTCGAGCGCGGCCCGTCGGGAGAGTCGAAACGAGGCGAAATCGGCCATCGTCCCGGTGTCCTCGTGGCTCATGAGAAACTCCGAAGCCAGATCGCCGAGCGCGTCGGCGACCCGCTCGCCGTAGATCTCCGACCCCGTCTCGATCGCCGAAAAGGCCACCTCGCGGAACCGTGCGGCCACTTCCGTGATATCCGCCGTGAGACTCCCCTCGAACGTCTCCTCGACGAGATCGCCGATATGGTCCTCGAGATCTTCGTTGCGGCAGTGATACATCGCCCACCGGTAGTCGTCCATCGCACACACCTCGGGGAACGACTCGAAGTACATCCGCCGGATCCCCTGTTCGCAGTAGACCGCCTCGCCGTCTTCGAGCCACTCGGCGACGTGCTCGCGGAGAAACGACCGTTCGGCGTCGGTATCCCGATGCGTGATGCCGTGAACGACGAACGGTTGGCCGTCGATTTCGACGGCGTCGCCGGGGACGCCGGGCGTTCGCTCCGGCTCTCCGAGCTCCTTTCGACGTAACTCTCGCCAGGTGGCTTTCGCATCGAGGTAGGCGTCGTGTTCCGTGGCACTCCCCGTGATCCCCGCGAGCGCCGCGAGCGAACCGGCCGATCGGATGGCCGCCAGCAGCTCGCGCTCTTTCGGGGTTAACGACGTCGGCCGGTCGGGGCCGTGCTCGGTCACCGTCCACAGGCGTAGGAGCGCCCGGTACTAAGCGGTCTCGCTGACGTGTGTCGGCTCGGCGAACTCGAGATCGATAGCGCCGATCCCCCGATCGCGGTCTCAGTCGGCCGGTTCGGCCGTCTCGGGGACCCGGCGACCGCCGAAGGTGTAGAGCCACAACAGTCCGAGTCCGACGCCGTAGGCGGCGATGATCGGCAGCCCGAGCAGGAACATCGTGAAGATCCCCCGCGGCGAGAGAAACGCCCCGAGCGCGAGCACCGCGATGGCGAACTCCCGCCAGCGACCCCGCATCGCCCCGTAGGGGACGATCCCTCCGCGATGGAACAAAAGCATCGAGATCGGCACCATCACGAGCAGCCCGATCCCGACGGTGAGGAAAAAGACCATCCAGCCGTAGTTGCTGATCCGGTAGGCGATGACCATCTCCGCGCGCAGGACGTCGGCTGCGAGCCACGAGATGGCGGCGGGAGCGACGTACAGAAAGCCGAACAGGCTCCCGAGCGCCATCGCCGTCAGCAGGCTCCCGCCCCACACGAGGAGCACCCGGCGATCGCCGCGGGCGACGCCGCGCTCTTTCAGGGCCGGCCACGCGTAGTACAACAGAAGCGGCAAGACGGCGGCGATCCCGAAGATCACGGAGACCTTTATCATGAATATGAGCGCCTCGACCGGGTGTAGCGTGACGATCGAGACCTGCTCGGCGGCGAACTGTGAGGGCATTCCGCTGACGAACTGCTCGTGGAGTCGGCCGATCCCGCCCTGATACAGCACGAAGAACGTCCCGGCCATAATGACCCCGAACAGTCCGAACAGCCGGAACGATTTCGAGGTGACGCTCTCGAGGACGAACCGGATGTCGTAGGCGTAGCCGCCGATGTCGTCCTCGTCGACGTCGTCCTCGCTGAACACGTCGAGGGCGCCCGCACCGCGGGAGACGATGGACCGGCCCTCGCTTTCGTCGGCTGCGGACGCGGTCGTCGTCTCGCCTGCGGCCCCGTCGTCGGTACCTTCGGTGTTTTCGCCCTTCTCGTTTTCCGGCTCGTCTTCGGTCGCATCGGCGGCCTCGTCGAACCGGTCGAGGATCGCCTGTGCGCGATCCGGATCGTCTTCGTCCATCGCGGCGCCGGCGAGCGCGACGGCCTCGTCTTCGTCCATCGTCCCGAAGACGGCCGCCGGGGCCGACCGGACCCCCTCGAGATCCAGTTCTCCGACGTCGATGTCCTCGGGATCGGGGAATCGCTTTTCGGGCTCCTCTAGGCCGTCGTAGACGTAGTATCCGAAGCCGACGACCGCGAATACGAGGCCGTATATCGAGCCGACGACCGCCAAGTAGGTCGTCTCGGTCACTCCGTATCCGACGCCCGCATCGAGAAACCGATACCGGGAATCGACGGCGACGAGAACGTCGTTGATCGCCGTGTAACCGCCGTAGGTATAAAAAGCGTAGATCAGTCCGAGTCCGACGAGATACAGCCCGGCGAGGACGTTCCAGCGCTCTCCGGCCGTCCGACGGAAGTTGATCGAGTCCCGGGACCGTTTCGTCGTGACGACTATCTTCGTGATATACAGTGAGACGGCATACAGGGTGACGAGCGGCACCGCCCACATGATCTGTGTGAACGGATCCGGCGGCGAAAACAGTGCGCCGAAGGCGAAGATCCCGACGACGGCGTACTTCCACTTGTCGCGGAACGTCTCGTAGCGAACGATCTCGGTGTACGCGAGCGT
Source organism: uncultured Natronomonas sp. (assembly GCA_964638655.1). GTDB lineage: Archaea > Halobacteriota > Halobacteria > Halobacteriales > Haloarculaceae > Natronomonas. The sequence goes on along the minus strand of CAZWZX010000015.1, from coordinate 13,190 downwards.
GCTCATCACCAGCGGCAACTGCGCCGCCAGTCCGAACGAAAGCGAAAGCAGGAAAATGAACTGCGCCCACATCGAGATCGAGTAGGTGGGCTGAAAGCCAGCCCCGACCGCGTTTCCGGCCAGGAAGGCGAACATGATCGGGAAGAACAGATAGTAGGCGTAGGCGACGCCGCCGACGAACAGCGCGGCGCTGGCGAGCGCGAAGGCGGCCCCCTTCCAGCGGGGGAGGTTCTCCGGCCAGCGACCGCGGTTCTTCAGCGAGTCGCGGCCGAAGTACGCCAGCGCCGGCAGCATGATGATGACGCCGGCCACGAGCCCGATCTTCGCCTGCAGCAGGATGACCTCGAAGGGCGTGATGGCGACGACGACGATGTCCGGGTGGGCGTTCAGATCCCGTTTAAGGATGTCCCAGATGTACAGCCGGAGCACGGTGAACGTCCCGAGAAAGCCGATCAGAAAGACGATGAAGACCTTCTGGAGATGCTTCTGGGCGGTCCGAAGCAGCGTGCCGAGGTGGGCACGACCCTCCGAGACCGTTTGCGCGACATCGTCGTCTACGACGCTGGACACGACGGAAGATAATCCGTTCGCGGTTATCAACCTTTTCCGTTCGGTTCCCGCCGGGATCGCGGGTCTGTCTGGCTCCGTTCGCCTCGGCGAGCACGCTGTGCCGTATCCGATCCAACCGCCGGCCGTCTCCCCTCCAGCGGTGGGACGCTTCCCCGTGCCGATGCCGAAACCCGTCCACCGTCCCGACACCGTTTTGTAAGCCCTCGAACAGGGTTGAAACGAAACGATGCGATCGCACTACCGGGGGTGGGACGTCGTCTCGGGATGTTTCCTCGGCATTCTCGTCGTTTTCGGCCTCTCGTATTCGTTCGGGGTCTTTCTCGCCCCGATCCAGCGCGATCTAGGCCTCTCCCGCTCCGGCGTCTCGTTGGTCTTCTCGCTGCAGACCGGCGTCGTCTACGTGGCCGCCGCGTCGCTCGGGATCGCGGCGGACCGCTACGGCGTTCGCCGCCTGCTCGCGTTCGGTACGGTCGTCTTTTTCGGCGGAATCGCTCTGACCGTCGTCGGTCGGTCCTTCCCGGCGCTGTTGTTCGCCTACGGCGTCCTGACGGCGGTCGGCCTCAGCGCGGTGTACGTGGTCTCGTATGCGACCGTTCCCAGATGGTTCGGCCGTCGCCGCGGGCTGGCGACCGGGATCGCGACCTCCGGGCTCGGTCTGGGGATGGTCGCGCTCCCGCCGGCCGCCGATCGGCTGATCGCCCACCTCGGCTGGCGCGGCGCCCTTTTGAGTATCGGCGTCGGCGCGACGGTCGCGCTCGTCGCCGCAACGGCGCTGATCCGGGACCGCCCCGACGGCTCGGAGTCCGGCCTCGAGCGTGAGTTCCCCGCCGGACTCCCCGAAGAACCCTCGTTCGATCCCTCGACGTACCGAAACGAGCTGTGGGTCATCGTCTCCTCGAAGCAGTTCGCGCTCGTTTTCTTCGGGTGGATCTGTGTCTTCGGGACGATCTTCGTCGTCTTCGTCCATCTGGTCGCCCACGCCGACGAGATGGGGATCGGCGAGGGTGCGGGGGTGACGGCGCTCGCCGTCATCGGCGCGACGACGGGGCTCGCCCGAATCCTCGTGGGCGCCCTCTCGGATCGCGTCGGCCGGATCCGGACGTTCGTCGCGTGTTCGATCGTCATGGCGCTCTCGACGATCGCGCTCGCGGCGGTCGACTCCCGGCTGGGGCTCGTTTCGTTCGCCGTCGTCTTCGGGGCCGCCTACGGCGGCAACGGCGCGCTGTTGTCGCCGCTCACCGCCGACATCTTCGGCCGGGTGAACCCCAACGCGGTCTTCGGGCTCGTCTCGCTCTCCTTCGCGGTGTCGGGCGTCATCGCGCCGTGGGGCGCCGGTGTCCTCTACGACGTGCGGGGTGCGTACACGCTGGCGTTTCTCCTCGTTGGCGGCCTCGGGCTGGTCGGCTCGGCACTGGTCGCACTCGCGGGACGGCAGCCGACGATACGGTGACCACCGTCCACAGTCGAGAGAAGAAGGCTTACAATCGCTGAGGATCGATCGGAGGTAATGGCAGAGACCGCCGACGGGGGATACGACGCCGACGAGGGGCTCGTCGGCGAAGGCCCCGAAAGCGACGAGGAGATGCCGCTGGCGGACCACATCGAGGAGATGGTTTACCGGCTCGGGATCGTCCTCGTCGTCATGGCGGTCGTCTCCGGGATCGTCTTCCCCTTCGGCGATCGGATCATCAACTTTCTGTGGTACTCGGTGCTCCCGGGCGGCGACATCGCCCGCCCGCGCGTCTATCACCCCCTCGGACTCATCCTCTCGCGGCTGAAGGTCGCGACGCTCGCCGGCTTCGTCATCGGGCTTCCGGTCTTCGTCTACCAGACGTACCTGTTCATGCGGCCCGGGCTGTACGCCAACGAGCGGCGCTACTATCTCGCCTCGGTTCCGGCCAGCCTCGTGTTGGGCGTCTTCGGCGTCCTTTTCGCCTACTTCCTTATCCTGCCGGCGATCTTCACCTACTTTCTGACCTACTCACAGGACGCCGCCGTCATCGCCTTCGGGCTCACCGAGACGTTCGATCTCATCGTGTTGATGATGGGGCTTTTCGCCGCCGTCTTCCAGATCCCGCTTTTCGTCATGCTCGCGATAATGATGGGGCTGACGACTCGCCGATGGCTGGCCGCAAAGCGGCTGTACTTCTGGGGTGCGTTCCTCGGGATCGCCTTCCTCTTCAGCCCCGACCCGACCGGGATGGCGCCGATCATGGTCGCGGCGACGATGATCGGGCTCTTCGAGGCGACGCTGTTCGTCCTGAAGTGGGTCAAGCGGTAGCCGCCCGCGTCGACCATCGGGTCCGCGGTCGCATCGCTCCAGTGAACGCACTCTCGGGACCGATCTCACGGCGTCGATCCTGCGTTCGAAGGTTCGTCATTGGCCGTCGACACGACCCAACAGGTCGAGCTGGTGTGTGAGATAACACAGCTCGCCTTCCCCCAACTGCGCCCGACGACAGGCCATCCATTCGTCGAGTTCCTCGGCCGTCCCGTCGGTCACCTCGTCGACGGCCGACTCGACGCTGTCGAGGATGCAGCCCAGAAAGAAGGCCTCGTCGGCGGGATACTCGCCGTCGGTCGGCCGGACGATCCAGTCCGAGCCGGCGACGCCCGACACTCGTACGCCCTCTGTCCGCCGGAGCCACTCTAGGACCGCCCCACCGGCGCGGCTGTTCCCGCCCGGTTTCGCGTCCATGTGGTCGTGGTAGTGCCGTTCGATCTTCAGGTCCGCCGGATGGCTCGGCCGAAACCGCGTCGCCCCGTCGAACGTGATCGGGAAATAGTAGGTCCCACCGGGCGCGAGCGCGCCGAGAAGCGTCTCTAGCCCCGCCGACTCAAGAACGTCAAGCAGCGCCGCGCCGAGGAGGACGTCCCACTCGCCGGCCGTCCGTTCGGCGTATTCGATCGCGTCCGCGGCGATCGGCTCGATCCGGACGGTCCGATCGAACGTCTTCACCTCTATCGGGTCCGACCCCGAAACCGCGACCTCCCGTCCGTCGGCCCACTCCCGGAGATACGGTCCGACGCCTGCCACGGTGTCGGGATCGACGTCGACGGCGGCGTATCGGATCTCCCCCGGGGGAAGTACCTCCCACTCGAGAAGCCGGGCGGGCATCGTCCCGATCCCGGCGCCGACCTCCAGCACTCGCAACGGCCCCTCGCCGGTTTCGGCCCGCTCCGCGACCCCTTCGCGGAACGCCTCGAGGAGCCGCCGATCGATCGCGCGGTCGTCGACCGTCCGTTTCGCCCGCAGATACCGCTCAAAATCGGCTCTCATCCCGTCACCCCCGTACCGGAAGCGGTCGCTCCGAGCAGCCGCCGGACCCGTGCCGTCGTCTCCGACCACCCCGGATGCCGCTCGTAGCGCCGTCTCGCCGCCCGTCCCATCGCGGCCAGCCGATCCCGGTCGCTATCGAAGCGCTCGATCGCGCGGGCGACGGCGGCCGGATCGTCGGGCTCGACGAGAACGCCGTTTTCGCCGCCGGTGACGGTCTCGCTCGCGCCGCCGGCCCGCGAGGCGATCGCGGGGAGCCCGAAGCTCATCCCCTCGAGATAGACGATGCCGAACCCCTCGTACCGCGAGGGGACGGCGAGGACGTGACTCGCCCGGAGCGTCGCGGCCAACTCCTCGTCGGAGCACTCACCGACAAGTTGGACGCGCTCTTCGAGGCCGTTTCGGCGGATCCGGCGCCGGACGTCCCCGACGTAGCCGTCGTCGACCGGCCGTCCCACGACGGTCAGTTCCGCGTCGGTGTCGCTCCTGGATACTCCTTCGACGAGTGTCCGCAGCCCTTTCCGTGGCGTGATGTTACCGACGAAGACGAGTCCCAGCGGCCGTTTTCGTGCCCGACTGTCGATAGTCTCCCCGTCGATCTCGGGATCGAACCGGTCGCCGGCCGGCGGCGCGACGACCGTCGCGTTGCGGTCGACGCCGAGTCCGGTCACGATCTCGCGGGTGACGCCGCTGTTACAGACGACACCGTCGACGCTCTCCAGATACCGACGCTCGACGGCGCGATACAGCGGGCGCAGGCGCCGTTGCTCGCTCGCTCGCAGATGGTGGACGATACTGACGATCGGGTACGGCAGGCGGCGGTTCGTCCGGAACAGCGACGGGTGGGCGAGTTCGTCCTGTAACATGACGTCGACGTCGATATCGAGGCGGCTCCGGACCGTTCGAGAAGCGTTATCGAGAAGTCCGCGGGAATAGCTCCGCCACGGGAGTTCGATGACTTCGACTGTATCGCCGGCCGCCCGGAGCCCCTCGAGGAGCTTCCGATCGTAACGGAACCCGCCGGAACGATCCTCGAGACTCCCGTACAGCGTCAGTCCGATCCTCATACCGGAGCGTCGTAGCTGGCGGCCGCGGTGTCGTCTTCCCAGACGGTCACGGCCAGTTCGGTCACGGTGTCGTCGGTCACCGTTTCGGTGACCCGTTCGAACACCACCCGGGCGAACCGTTCGACGCTCGGGTTGTCCCCCTCGAACTCCGGGAGGTCGTTGAGCAACACATCGCGATATCGCTCGGCCAGCGAGGCCAGCGCCGCGTCGGCGTCGTCGATGTCGACGAGGTAATCGTACCGGTTCAGTTCGGGGCCACGGAACGTCATCTCTATTTCGAAGTGATGCGAGTGTGGCTCCCCCTCCGGTCCCGGGTTCGGGACCGTGAGGTAATGCTGTGCCACGAAGTCCGTCCGCACCGTCGTCGAGTACACGTCCTCGACAACGGGCGGGGACAACCTAAATCCGGAGGGTGGTTCGGATCGTTCGTGGTAGCTCATCAAATATCGTAAACGTGTCAGACGACGCCGTATAGGGTAATGTATGCAGCGAGATATCGATGGGATCGCGGCGAACGCGAACCGAATTAGCCGGTCGAGGGGACCGTGCGGTTAACCGTCCTTCCGCTGCTGTCGTAGGGAGAACTCGCGGCCGGTACACTCGTCAACCGAAAACCCAAACAACCGGAGTTCGACGTCTTCGAACGGAACCCCCCACACGCCGAGACTCGGTGCGAATTCGGCGTTCGCTGCCAAGCAGGCGAACGCCCGCTCTTCGTCTCCTTTCTCGATCTCGTACAGTGTCCTGGCCATGACGACAAGATCCTGCCGGGATTCCAGCAGGTGCGACGAGAGGCATCGGGGCGTGTGGACCGCCCGACTGCGACCCCGTCACTCGCTGGAGGTCACCAGACCGAGAGTGGCGTGGGAGTGTTGCGCTAAGCCGCAGGAAGAAGCCTCGAGGCTTGACCTCGAGGCGGTTCACGACCGGACATCGTAATCGAAGACGATCTGTACGGCCTCGTCCGGTCGCTCCTCGAGCAGCCGGTAGGCCTCGGCCGCCCGCCCGACGTCGAACTCGTGTGTCAACAGTTCGGTCGGATCGTGCGCTTCGAGCCACGAGCGAACGAACGCCATCCGTCTCCCCTTGTCCCATCGGTCGGCGTGATCGGGATCGACCCGGCTCACCTGGCTGCTGCGGATCCGAACGTGACTCCGGTGGTAGGACTCCCCGAGGCCGAGCGTCACGTCCTTCTTTCCGTACCACGAGCCGACGACGACCTGTCCGGCGTAGCCGGTCACGTCGATGGCGTCGTCGAGGGCGTCGGGGTTTCCCGACAGCTCGAACGCGATATCGGGCGCGTCGTCGACCGTCTCGTTCACTTCCGTCGGCGAAACGGAGCGGTCGGCGCCCAGCGACTCCGAGAGCGCTCGTCGGTTCGCGTAGCGATCGACGGTGACGAGCTCCGAAAGCGGGAACTCCGCGAGCAGGGCGGTCGTCAACAGTCCCACCGGTCCCTGCCCGAAGACGACGACCCGGGCGCCGATGCGGGGTCGTGCGTCCATGACGAAGTTGACGGCCGTCTCGACGTTCGGGATCAAAAGCGCCCGTTCGGGGGGCAGCGTCGTCGGGATCAACGCCTCGGGTTCGGCGGTGAAGTGACTTTCGTGGGGGTTGAACGAGAACACCTGTCTGTCGAGCCACTCCTCGTCGACCGCCTCCCCGACCGCGCTCACGCGACCGACCGCCGCGTAGCCGTACTGCAGCGGATACGAGAACGTCCCATCGAGCGCGTCGATCACCCCGTCGACCGGCATCTCCGAGGGGATCTCATCGCGGTACACCAGCATCTCGGTGCCTGGACTGATGCTGGATCGCTCCGTTCGGACCAACACCTCGTTGCGTCCCGGTTCGGGGATCGGTTCGGTGTGTACCTCAACCGACCCCGGTCCAGTGAAGTAGAGCGACCGTCGGGTCATGACCGCCACCGCTTTACGGGGATCTTTCCGCCGTGCTCTCCGGACCGGATTCGGCTTTTATTTCCGCCCTCCGGGCGCTTCCCCTGATAGTGCACGCCTCAGTGTTTATGCGCTTTTGGACTAAAAACTGCGTCTAGCAGTAATCGGTGTCACCGACCGTGCGGTCGTGCCCGCTCGACACGTCGAGCCATCACAGATATCCCAGCGCCTCCAGCCGTTCGTGGTCGCTTTCGGCCCCGTAAACCCGGCTCACGGGAAGCGGTTCGGGCGGTTCGATCGTCGGCGTGTAGCTCCGGCGGCCCTTGCCTCTCGTTTCCGCCCACGGGACCGCAAGCAGCGCCGGCACCGGCGTCCACATCGGATGGCCGTACAGCCCCCACTCGCCGAAGAGGTTGCCGTGATCGGCGGTGATCGCGACCCGTCCGTCGACGTTCTCGACGAGCGTCTCGACCTCGGGAAGGACGTACCGGAGGTTCGCCTCGTAGGCGTCCCGAACGCGATCGACAGAGAGCTCGCCGCGTCGGAGCAGTACCCACGGGTTCGAGCCGCTGCTGTGCGCTCCGGTCCGGGCCATCCCGTCGTCGCCCGCGATCGGATCCGGAACGAAGGGGTGATGCGGCTGCATGTAGTGGGCGATCAGTCGATCCGACTCCCCTTTGCGGGCGGTCGCGATCGCTCGATCCGTGATCGCCGCAGGTGGCACCGTCCCGAGTTCCTCGTCCCAGGCGTACTTCCAGACCTCGTCGAGGGCGGCGAAGGCGTCGGCCTCGAGATACCGATCGGTCCAGGTGTTGCCCGTGACCATCGCCGTCCGCCCCGCCTCCTCGCGGCCGAGAAACGTGTTTTCGAGCCACTCCGAGGAGGAACTGCCGACCGATCGGACGGTCTCGACCGTCCCGAGAAATTCTACCCCATCCGCGACGCCGCGGAGGAGATCGGCCCGACAGGCATCGAGGACGACGAGGACGTCCCACGACCGGTCGTAGACGTTCGTCCCGTAGTCCAGCCGCCGACCGAGCGCCTGTAACCCCCGCAGGTAGGCGGTCCCGAGCCGGCTCATCCCCGGTTCTCTCACACCTTCGCTTCGGGTCGAGTCGACTAAACGCCACCGCCGGGAAGCATATATATTTCTCGGCCGTCGACGCGACCGTGAACTGTCTGTTCGTCGGAGCCGGGGCGATCGCGGCCGAGTACGCGGCCGATCTCGACTCGAGTCCGCTGTCTTTGGCCGGCGTCTGTGACCTCGACGGCGACCGGGCGGCCGCGCTCGCCGATGAACACGGTTGCCCGTCGTTCGGGAACCTTTCGGCAGCGCTCGAGAAGGTCGAGGCGCCGCTCGTGGTGAACCTGACGAGCCACGCCGCCCACGCCCCGGTGACGCGGGCCGCACTCGAGGATGATCGCCACGTCTACTCGCAGAAGCCGCTTTCTCTTTCGGCCGAGACGGCCACGGGGCTGCTGGAGACGGCATGCGAGCGTGATCTGGCGCTCGGCTGTGCCCCCGAAACGCCGCGGGCGCCCTCCCAGCGCCGGGCCGGACGGCTGCTCGCCGACGGCAGGCTCGGGCCGGTTCGGCTCGGCTACGCCCACGCCCACGTCGGCCGCGTGACAGACTGGCACGACCGCCCCGACTCCTTTCTGGAGATCGGCCCGCTGTACGACGGCGGCGTCTACCCGCTTTCGCTGCTCGTCTCGTGGTTCGGCCCCGTCGAGACCGTTCGGGTCGCCGACGCCCTCGATATCTGGCCCGAGCGGGAGTCGAAACGGCCGAGCAAACCGAGCCACATCGAGGCGACGCTCGCGTTCGGTTCCGGTCCCGTCGTCCGGCTGACCGCCAGCTTCTACGCCCCCCACCGGAGCCGGGAGTTCTACGGGTTGGAACTGCACGGCGACGACGGGTCGCTCTATCTCGAGGGAACCGGCGCGATGGAGACCGATCTCGACGACGTTCGCTTCGGTCGGCTCGGACGCGGATACACGAATGTTCCGCCGACCTCACCGCCCGGGACGTTCGGCTATCTCGACGCCGTCGAACGACTCGCGGCGAGCGTCGCCGAGGGCGCGCCGTCCCGATCGGGCGGCCGACGGGGTGCACACGTCGTCGCCGTCTGCAACGCCATCGAGGCGGCCGCCGAAACCGGCGGACCGGTCGAAGTGTCGGATTACGGGATCGAACGCGATCCGGTCCCTGCGCCGACGGTCGCCCCGATACGGACCGATCGATCCCGTTCGGGCGCGTTCTCGATCCGGCTGCCGCCGGTCGGCTTCGGCTGTTCGCGGTACCGAAACGGCGAGTACGTCGATCGAGCAGACTCCGTCGCGACCGCGCTGGACGCCGGCTATCGGCTTCTCGACAGCGCGGAGCTGTACGGCAACGAACACCGGATCGGCGAACTGTTGGCCGCGCCGGGCGCGCCCGACCGCGAGCGCGTCTTTCTCCTCGGGAAGGTCTGGCGGACCAACCACCGTCGCGAGCACCTCCTCGAGGCGTGTGCGGGCAGCCGCGCCGAACTCGGGGTCGACGCCTTCGATTGCTACGCGTTGCACTGGCCGTCGGCGTTGGCCCACCGCGGCGAACTGTCCCGACTCGCCGAACTGCCGGTCGAACGTCAAGAGAAACTGACGTTCCCCGAAGACGGCGACGGGAACCTCGAGGGGGCCGACGTCCCGCTCCCGACGGCGTGGCGAAACCTCGAGGCGGCCTACGACCGCGGCTGGACCCGTACCCTCGGCGTCTGTAACGTCTCTCGGCCACAGCTGGAGACGATCCTCGACGTCGGCACCGTCCGTCCCGCGATCGTCCAGATCGAGCGCCACCCGTACCGGCCGCAGAGTGAACTCGTCTCCTTCTGTCACGAACGCGGAATTCGGGTCCTCGCACACTCCCCGCTGTCGGCCCCCGGACTGCTCGAAGAGCCGACTTTGGCCGATATCGCGGCCGATCGGAAGCTCTCACCGGCTGGAGTCGTACTCGCCTGGAACGTCACACAGGGGGTCGTCCCGATCCCCTCGAGTGTCACCCCCGAGCACGTCGTCGCGAACCTCGCGGCCGCCGCCGAACGGCTCTCCCCGGAGACGTGTGCGCGCGTCGAGTCGCTTCGGGACCCGGATTTCGAACGATAGCGCGGCGCTGTCCATTACCTCTATGTGACTGTCCCCCGTTCGTGGGGGTATGGCGACGGCCGAATCCGAGCAGCCAACGGTCGATCTCGACTCGCTGAACGCGTTCCACTGGGTGGGTATCGTCGCGGCGCTCGTCACCGCGGCGGTCCATCTCCTGTTGGGCGTTCGGATGTTCCCGACCGGAATGGGGATCAGCTTCCTTCTCGCCGGGCTCGGCTTTCTCGGCGGAATAGCGCTCGTGTTGCTCGATTACCGCCGCCGGGCGGTCTACGCCCTCGGGATCCCCTTCACCGCCGTCCAGATCGTGCTCTGGTACTACGTCATCTTCATCGCGGGCTCGCGCTCGTTTCCCGCCGACGTGGGAACACTCGGTGCCATCGACAAGGTCGCACAGGTCGTCCTCATCGCGATCCTCATCGCGTTGCTTCGGTGACCGAGGGGGAGCCTTGCCGCCTAACTCGCGCTTTAGTCAATGGCCCTCATAAGCAGCGTCAGATCCGCATAGAGATGCGTTTTCGAGATACCGCCCCTCCGGACATCCGACGGCGGCAGTCGCGGACGGGGAGACACACCGGGAGACCCCGATGACCGAACTGCGGCGTAACCGGTCGGTACAGATCGGTCTCGGGTTCGGGCTTCCGCTTCTCGCGGCGATCGCTTTCGGCGCCACGCTCTGGCAGTTGCTCCCGGCCGAATCGGTCCTGCCGTGGGCGTTCGCCCCCGCGGTCGTCGCCGGGCTCTGTTGGGCCGGCCAGCTCTGGTACGTCGGGTACAGCGTCGACAGCGGCGTCCCATGGCATCGACTGTTCGGGCTGGCCAACACCGTGACGCTCGTTCGGGGGGCGCTATACGCGGTCGTCGCCGGCTTCGTCGTCGTGCCCGCGGGAACCGATCTCGCGTGGGTACCGGCGCTCTGTTACGGCGTCGGCGTCACGCTCGACAAACTCGACGGCACCGTCGCGCGAACCGTCGGCCGGCCGACCGAACTCGGAACGCGTCTCGATACGGCTTTCGACACCTTCGGGTTCGTCGTTGCTCCGCTGGTGGCGGTGCTGTGGGGGCTGTTGCCCGTGTGGTATCTCGCGATCTCGGCCGCCCGGTACGTCTTTCTCGCCGGGATCGGGCTGCGACGAGCCCGCGGGCTTCCGGTGTACGACCGGCCGGACAGCGATCTCGGGAAGTATCTCGCCGGCATGCAGATGGCGTTCATCACGATCGCGCTCGTGCCACCGGTGCCGACTGGCCTCGTCTGGACGGTCGCACCCTTCGTCCTCGCACCCTCACTCGCCGTCTTCGGTCGGGATTATCTCGCCGTCAGCGGACGGCTCCCGGAACACGCCGGATAAGGCTAAGAAACGATCGACACGTAGGTCCGATATGCTCTTTGCGACCCACCTCGCCGCGGCCGTTCTCGTCGCCCGAGTCTCGCGGCTCCCGATGCCGTGGCTCGTCGGCGGGGCGGCCTTTCCCGACGTGCTCGATAAGCCGCTCGGAACCCTCGGCGTCTTCGAGTTGTACCACTCGATCGGACACAGCGTCTTTCTCGCTCTCGTTTTGATCCCCCTTGCGCTGTACGCCCGCGTCTGGCTGGCGTTCGCGATCGGGTGGGCGTCGCACATTCTCCTCGACACCGTCCACGTCGTCGTCAACGGTCGCCCCGGCCACGCGCTGGCCTTCCTGTGGCCGCTGGTCGAATCGGCCGACCCGCTCGGGATCCCGCCGGGCGAGTTCTTCTGGCACTATCTCGGGACGCCCTCGTTTTATCTGGAGATCGTCCTCTGGGCGGTTCTTCTCTGTGTCCTCGTCGTCCAGCGCCGCGAGGGCTCCGACAGGCTTCGGACCGACTTCGGCGACACGTGAATATTTGATTCTCCGGTCGATACTGTCCGACATCCCATGGAGCGACTCATCGACACCGTCGTGGAGTACGTCCTGTGGCTCGACGCGCTCGCGATCGAGTTGGTGCTCGAACTCCGGTCTCCGGTGATGACCGAGGCGATGAACTCGGTCACGGGGCTCGGCTCCGTTTCGGCCGGCCTCGTATTCGTCGGTTTCTTCTATCTGGCCGGTTGGCGCGAGGAGTTCTTGACCACGCTCGTGGCGCTTTCGATCACCGGCGCCGTCGTCGCGGCGCTGATGGCGACCGTCCAGCGGCCCTTCCCCCCACAGCCCGTCTGTCTGACCGGCGAGGCGGCGACGACGTCGTTCCCCTCCGGACACTCCGCGGCCGTCGCGGCGTACGCGACGATCGCGCGCTCGTCGGACCGGCTCCCCTTCGGGATCGTCGCCGTCCTCGCCGTTCTCATCGCCTTCTCGCGGGTGTATCTCGGGACGCACTACTTCTCGGATACTCTCTTCGGAATCTTCCTCGGGATCGCCGCCGGGCTCTTGGCATTGCGGCTCGTGGCGCGCATCGACGTCGACGCGCTGCTCGCCCGACTTCCGGTCGAGCTGAACATCTGATTCGGCCGGTGAACCGCCTCGGGGTCAAGTGGTTCGAGACGCGGAGCGTCTCGTCATCACGGAAATCTACGATTTCCGTACGACCCCGAGGCACTCGGCCTGCTCCGCCTGTAGATGCGGATCTTGACATCCTCCTCCGCTATCTTGATTCAGCGAGAGAATCCTGCCTTTCCCGTAAGTGACGAGTGTTCCGACGCTTAGTCGGAACCGAGGAGCGAACAGGGGCATGGCAAGACCGGAGGTCTTGCTGCAACCGAAAATCTTCGATTTTCGAGGACGGGAGAGAATCGCGTCCGCTCCGGTGAGAAACTGCCGTGTTACTGCTGGTTGTGAGTCTCAACCACGTAGTGTTATTTTCACTTACACCGCGGATGGTCAGCCTTCAATATGTCCCCGTTCGAACACCAATACAGGCGATGAAGCGTACCAACACGTTCGCCGTACGACCGCTCACCGACGACGATGAACAGGTGCTACGGGACCTGTTGGACGCGTGTGCCGCTCTCTGGAACGAAATCAATTACCAGCGACTCATGCGCTACAACGACGAAGGCGGCTTCGAGGGCGACGTGTGGGACGCTGATACCGGCGCTCTCGAAGGGAAATACAAAGCCGTTCTCGGTGCGTCCACCGCTCAAACTGTCCGGCGAGCAAACACCGAAGCGTGGCGGTCGTTCTTCGAGGCCAAGAAGGCGTATCACGACGAGTCAAACACCTCGGTTACGGAACACCCGGAACCGCCGGGATTCCGTGGGAACGAAGACGACGGAC
>CAZWZX010000014.1:0-22421 GCA_964638655.1 uncultured Natronomonas sp. | reverse complement strand
CCGTCCGGATCACGCTCTGTGCCGACCGCGGAAACGGCCGAGTGCTCGGCGGGAGCCTCGTCAGCGAGTACGGCGAGGGAGCCGTCCACCGGAGTCACGCGCTCGTCGGCGCAGTCACGGAGGGGGTGACGCTGGGGGAGCTATCGAACTACGATCTCGCCTACGCGCCGCCGTTCAACACCACCTGGGATCCGGTTTTGACCGCCGCCAAGGTGCTCGGCGGGAGGATATAGTCACGTTCGTGTCGATATCCGCCGCTAAGCGGGACGAGAGGGACACGAACCCGAACCATTGATACGTCCGGCGCGCCGCCACTCCGGTAATGACGACCCGCATCGACGGGAACGCCGTCGCGGCCGACGTCCGAGAGTCGCTGACGGACAGTATCGAAACCCTGGATTCCGAAGGTGTCACCCCGGGACTCGCGACCGTCCTGATGAGCGACGATCCGGCGAGTGAGACGTACGTCTCGATGAAACAGCGCGACTGTGCGGAGGTCGGGATCGACGGCATCCACGTCGAGATCGACACCGACGCGCCCGCCGAGGAACTGTACGACACGATCGAGGACCTCAACGCCGATCCCGACGTCCACGGGATCTTGGTTCAGATGCCCCTCGTCGAGCAGGTCGACACCCGCCGCGTCCTGCGTAGCGTCGACCCGCTGAAGGACGTCGACGGCTTCCACCCGGAGAACGTCGGCCGGCTCGTCGCCGGGAACGACCGGTATCGACCCTGTACGCCGCACGGCGTTCAGAAACTGCTCGAGGCGTACGACATCGAAACCGAGGGCGCGGACGCCGTCATCGTCGGCCGTTCGAACATCGTCGGCAAACCGCTCGCGAACCTCCTGATCCAGAAAGCCCACGACGGGAACGCGACCGTGACCGTCTGCCACTCCCGGACGGAGGATCTCGCCGAAAAGACCCGAAACGCCGATATCGTCGTCGCCGCGGCGGGTCTCGCCGAGTTCATCGACGCAGGGATGGTCCGCGAGGGCGCGACGGTCATCGACGTCGGGATCAACCGCGTCGAGGCCGACACCGAGAAGGGCTACGAACTCGTCGGCGACGTCGAGTACGACGGCGTCGCCGAAAAGGCCGGTGCGATCACGCCGGTTCCGGGCGGCGTCGGCCCGATGACCCGCGCGATGTTGCTGTACAACACGGTCAAAGCGGCGAGCCTCCAGACCGGTATCGACGTGACTCTCCCGTAGATGTCGATCTCTCCCGACGAGTTGGCCGCCCGGTACGGCGATCCGTATCGGAAAAGCGACCGCATCGAGGTCTCGACTGAACGGTTCGAGAAGGGCATGCGGCGCGGCGATGACGGAGGCTGGGGCGTCGGCGCGCTCGTTTTCGACGGCGAGGAGATACTCTTCGTCCGCGAGGGGGACATGTGGCTCCTTCCCGGCGGCCGGCTCGAACCCGGCGAGCCGCCGGAAACCGGAGCGAAACGGGAAGTCAGAGAGGAGACGGGGGTCGAAATCGAGATCGCCGGCCTCGGTGCGATCTCCGAACAGACGTTCGTTCGGGAGGGAACCGAGGACAGTTACGAGTTCACGTTCGCGACGTTCCTCGGTGAACCGGTCGGCGCACACGCGAAAACGAATGGGGGCGAGACCCCGGTGGTCGAAGCCGCCTGGAGACGTACCGTCCCCGAGAACACGTTCGATCGGGAGCTTGTGACCCGACTCGTCGAGACGCGCATTTAAATACGAGAACGGGGCCAGCGGCCGTATGCGCTGAGCGATCGCCCGTGTTCCGCCGAGGCCGTCGAGTGACGGACGGAACACGGAGCGCGACCGTCACCTGCCCGCCACCTATGGCCGTTCCATCGTGCGTTCCGGACTCGCCTATCTCAAAGATTCGAGTCCCGACTCGGCCCGAACGAGGGCGGATTCCTCTCCCCCGAGGTACCTACCGAGGTCTCGGACGACCGCGATCAGTCGCTCCGACTCCTCGGGAGCGACGTCGCCCTGGAGCGCCTTGATCCGTCTGCAATGACTCGATAACCGCTCGATGGCGTCTTCGATCTCCGGGGCGGGGTTCTCCTCGAGGTACGTCCGGAGATCGGTTCGGTACTCCTTTACCGCGCTCGCGGACGCGAGTCCACGCATCGCACGCAACGAGGGTGGTACGTCGGCCGGATCCGGTCGTTTCCCGTCGTCGGCCTCAAGCAGTTCGACGAAGTACCGTTTCTCGCCGTCGTCGATATCCATCCGCCCGGCGAGTTCGCCGCTCACGGAGCGCAGTTCCATCGCCGCCAGATACGTGTCGTCGAGCTCGGTGAGCGTCCCCTCGTGGATAAAGCCGTAGCCCCGCGTAAACTCTCGGGCCAGATCGCGTGCCGGCTCCGCGAGCCGATGGATCGGTTCGGCGTCGAGTCGGCTTCGGACCGCCGTCAGATCGAGCCCCGCCGCCGTCGCCGTATGAAGCTGCCGCTTCTCGTCGACCCCGACGCTCTCGAGCGCCCCACACTCCGGACACGACACTGTACCCGTATCGTAGTACGACCACCGTGCTCCGCACGATTTGCACTTCCGCCGACCACGGATTTTCATGTCGGTAGCTGGGGTATGCGGCCTCAAAACACTCCCGGCTGCGCCGGATGACAAAGCTTCATTCCTCTCCTCGGCGTACGTCCGACCATGCGAGACGAAGACGAGATACGGGAACAGTACGAGTTTCTGAAAGAGGAACTGGACGACGAGGAGATGAACCACGAGGGAGTGAGACAGATGTTTACGTATTACAAACGGGCGCTCGGGTGGGTTCTCGAGGAGGAATACATCTGACGGCGGCGGGCAGACCGAGATGGAGCAGGGGACCGCGACCGGAAACCGGCCTTCGATCGCCAACCGAGCGTCTCACGCTCGAGTCGAACGGACCGATAAAAAGGGCGCAACTCCGGTACATTTATACACTACTGACCACTTGTATCCGATGACGCTTCGCTTGGAGGGCCGAAGCGTCAGCGGGGACCAATTCAGGGCGGCAAGCGTCCGGCCGGCTCTTTTCATCCGGCCGGATCGCTTTCCACTCTCGCTGAAGGTGCAACGTATCGTAGCGACGCAGCCGTCCTCGGTTTGATGGAAAAACCGACACGGCGGAGATGAACGTTCGAACCCGCGTAGTTTCCCGTCCGGCGACACGGTCCGATAACTGAAAGATACGACACAGATACCGGCCTGTCGGAACGACCTGAACTTCGAATGACACGGTCTACTTAGCCGATAGATGGAGAATTCGGCCAGTTGAAGCGTTAAGAATCGAGATGGCAACGAGACACATATAATCCGATATATTTAAATTAACACGACAAAAATATATACGTAGATCTGACCGATGCACGACCTTACCGGTTTCCAGCGTGACCTGCTGTACGTTATTACGGGACGCGACGACCCGCACGGATTGGCGATAAAGGAGGAGCTCGAGGACTACTACGAAAAGGAGATCCACCACGGCCGGTTGTATCCGAACCTCGATACGCTCTTCGAGAAAGGGCTCGTCGAGAAAGGCCAGCGCGACCGTCGGACGAACTTCTATACGTTGACGCGACGCGGACGCCGCGAAATCGACGCCCGACGGGAGTGGGAAGACGAGTACGTCGATATCGAGTGACCCACGCACCGGCGAGGACCACTCTTTTCGAGTTTAACTTCATGTTCGATCCCGGGGTTTATTGACGGTTCCGGGCGGAGATACCGGTATGGATTTCGGGTTAACCGACGAACAGAAACAACTGAAAAAAACGGTTCGAGAGTTTTCGAACGAGGAGATCCGTCCGGTCGCGAGAGAGTACGATCGGACCGAAAGCTACCCGTGGGAGGTCGTCGAGAAAGCCGCGGCGAACGGACTGCTCGCCCCACAGATCCCGATGGAGTACGGTGGCGCCGGCTACGACGTTCTCGAGACGGCGCTCGTCGTCGAGGAACTGTTCGCGGCCGATCCCGGGGTCGGGCTCTGTGTCTCATCGTCGGGGTTCGGCACGGAGGCGATCATCGGGTTCGGGACGGACGAACAGAAAGAGCGGTTCCTGGAACCGGTAGCGAACGGGGAGATGATCTCGGGGGCGGCGATTTCGGAGCCGGATACGGGGTCGGACGTCTCCAGTGTGAGTACCCGCGCCGAGAAGGACGGCGACGAGTGGGTGATCGACGGCAACAAAATGTGGATCACCAACGGATCGGTCGGCGATTTCTTCGTCGTGCTGTGTGAGACCGACCCCGACGCCGAGGGCCGATACAACGGCTTTTCACAGATCGTCATCGAAGCCGACCGCGAGGGGTTCGAGGCCGAGAAGATCACCGGCAAGATGGGCATTCGCGCCTCCGACACCGCCGAGCTCATCCTCGACGACGTCCGCGTCCCCGAGGAGAACCTTATCGGAACGCGAGGCGCCGGCTTCCTTCAAGTGATGCAGTTCTTCGACGAGACTCGGACCGGGGTCGCGGCACAGGCGGTCGGGATCGCCAAAGGGGCGGCCGAACGGGCCCTGGAGTACGCCGAGGAGCGCGAACAGTTCGGCCGCCCCATCGGCGAATTTCAGGCCATCCAGCACAAACTCGCCGACATGCACACCAACGCCGAAGCCGCCCGGAACCTCACGTACAAATCGGCGTGGTCCGTCGATCACGCCGACGGCCAGTTGACGAAGTTGGCGTCGATGGCCAAGGAGTTCGCCTCCCGTGTCGCCGTCGAGAACGCCGACGAGTGCGTCCAGATCCACGGCGGGGCGGGCTACGTCGACGATTTCGACGCCGAGCGGATCTACCGTGACGCGAAGATCACCCAGATCTACGAGGGGACCACCGAGATTCAGAAGCTGATCATCGCCCGCGAACTGCAGGGCAAGGGACTCTGATCGGATCGGCGGCGGCCACGCGTCCGAAACTGGGGAACCCCTTTATGTAGTGGTTCGGTAGTCGACGTATGGCGGCCGACATCGACGAGAAGACGGATCGCTACGAGGGGCTGCTCTCGGCGGCGCTCGAGGCGGCCGAGATCGCTCCCGAGGAGGGGACGCCGCTGTACGAAGCGGCGTTAGAGTTCCGGGAGATGGCCCGCTCGTACCTCGAGGACGGACGACATTTCAGGTCACACGACGACCCGGTCAACGCCTTGGCGGCGTTCTCCTATGGCCACGGCTGGATGGACGCGGGCGCGAGGATCGGGATCTTCGAGGTACCGGCGGAGGGCGATCTCTTTACGAACCGTTCTAATTTTCAGTAGGATTCAGTAGCGGTCGGTCACAATCAGTAGTGTTGGCGAGGATTGATTGTGTCACGCTACCTCTGGGCCACCGCAAGCCCGTGTCCCTACCGTGGTTTTGGTGCAGTCCACCCATATCTCTCTCACCCGATTTCACAGTGAGTGACCGGGAACGGAACCGAGAGAGCCGGGTCTGACGACCGCTCGCCATATCCTGTTGGTCGGTCACGGACTGAACGCCAGATACCGACTCAGCCGAGTCGGACGAAGAACGGGCATCCTCAATGGATGATGGAAAACTGGCGTGGTTCCCTGCCGAGCTATACTCAGCAAGGTTCGCCGTTTCCATCTTGCTCCCAGAGAGGTGCTTTCGCCCGACGTTGACTGCCCCAACCACGTCTCGATCACACTCGTAGCCACAATCTTGGCAGTGAAAATGTCCACCGTGACGATACTCTGTGTGGTCGTTGGGCGCGTTCACCGTCCGGCCACGTTCACTACACCGAGGACAGTATCGACTCGTTCCCCACGGATTCACCGTCGTCATGTCGATCCCGAGCAAGCCAGCCTTGTACTCGACGTGATCGAGCAGTTCTCCCCGCGCCCACGACGAGATTGACCATGCGACTGCCCCACTTGTATCGCCTGCGCCAAGTTGGCCAAGTGACTCGAAGACGATAGTTTCACAGCCGTTTTCGAGAGCTAGCCACACCAACTGGTTCGCCACGTCGTGTTGGATTTGCTCGCGCAACCGCCGTTCTTTCCGGCGTGTTTGACGATACTCACTCAGCAAGTGATCGAACCGTTTCGTGTGGTCTTTGCCCTGTCGCCGGAGTTCTGCAAGCCGGTCGTTGATGCCTTCGGCGTCGGCCTTGAGCCGGAACAGTTTCCTTTTCGCTGGATGGTCGAGAAACTGTGGCGGCGTCACTTGGTCGTGTGTCCCGTCGTCGCCGTTGTCGAGGACGACCGTTGTGGCCTGTTTTTTCACGCCAAGATCAACCGCTAACACGCGGTCGGCAACCGTCTCAGTGTCCTGTTCGGGCACAGCAACAGGCACGTCAAGCGTGTAGCCGTGGTCGGAAGCGTGGAGTGTCGGTGCTTTCACGACTCCTGCGTCGAGCATCTGCTGAAACCGGGAATGCGTTGAGAAGCGAAGTACGTGTTTTGTCCAGTCGTGGTAGCTTTCCGGCGAGAGCGAGTCCGGCGCATTCAACACGAAGCGGAGTTCACCGTCTTCGACTGTCAGTTCGTGGATGTGGTAGTCGCCCTTGTCCGGTGCAAACGGCAGTGTGCCGTTGGGTTGGGGCGTCTTGACTAGCTCTGTGTACGCCTCGGGGAAGCGGCCATGTGTGTCGTAGTAGCTGTTGAGTTGGTCGACGACCGACTCCAATATGCGCCATTCGATGTATGGTGAGTCCTCGTCGAACAACCGTTGGCGGAGTCTGTGCCAGCCAATGCGTCGAATCTTGCGCTCGGCAACCGTGTCAGTCACGAACTGGAAGGCGTGATATTCGTCGCTGTGGGCGTCGAGAACGTGTGTAACGCGATGGTAGACGCACCGTTTGAATCGACTGTAGACGTATTCTTCGGCGTCTTCGAAGGCGTCGTGGTCGTCGTCGCGGATGTAGGTATAGGACTGGCCCGAGTGGTCGCTGATGGCGTCAAGATGCTCGTCACGCCAGTATTCCTCAGCGAGCAACCGCTGTGCGTGTTTCTGGACGAGCGCCGTTAGTCGGTCACAGGCGTCGTGGTACTCGTCTGGCAGGTGGAACTGTTCGGTAAGTTGTGTCATTCTGGATTGTCATTGGCGTACTGCTGTTGTTTCCACTCTCGGAAAGGCGTGCCAGCTTTGAGCAGTCCTTCCCACGTCCATCCCATTTCATCTTTGTACTCTTTGAGAAACTCGAAATCCTCCTGTTCGAGTTCAATATTGACATTGGTTGAATCTCCTTCGCCCATACAATTAGGTATTAGTTAGTTATGTATGAGTATTCTGGAAGTGAGTTGTGCTACTGTATATAACTAGATATTACTATTTGTTACTGAATTCTGTAACAGTTACGCAACCCTTGAGCCCCCCACGGCGCAGCGATCCGATCGGGGAACTGATACCGATGGACGGAGAACACGGCCTATGATCGACGCGGCGGCGCTCGGGGACGGCTGGACGGTCTGGAACGCCGAGGAGAGCCGGGCCGTTCTGGCCTACCGCCCGGACGTCTTCGACGGGTCGACGTTCCCGGCGGCCTGTCTCCCGACGGTCTACGTCGCGCGGGGCCGTCGGACGCGTCGGCCAGAGGGGAACCGAAACCTACCGCCGGACGCGCCGTGGTTAGTCCGGCTCCGTCTGGAGCCAGAGATCGATCGCCAGCCCGAGGCCTACGACACCCGATCGGCGGCGATCGAGTGGGCGACGGAGCTGACACGACGGTTCGCTGACGGTGACGTCGATTACCGGTCGCTCTATCAGATCCCCCGTGAAGCCTATCTGGAGAAACTCGACGAGCTGACCGGTAGACGGTAACCTCCCCCGGCGGCTGAACTCGCCGAAAAGTCGACCTTCGCGCTGCGGGCGGCGAAACAGGCGATCGCACAGGTCTACGGCGATCTCGGCGGCTTAGAGTACGAGAGACGAACGTTCACCGGACTGTTCGGAACCTCGGATCAACGCGAGGGGATGGCAGCGTTCGTCGAAAACCGCGATGTCGATCCCGAATAGCGGGCGATCACCGGCGGAAGAACTATTCTACGGGCGTCGATACTGTGAGACGATATGCCACAGCCAGTGATCGCGGCCGTCGGATCTTCCCCGATCGGCCGAACTGAACTCCCCGGTCGAGACCTCTTTTCGGTCGCGCTTGAGGAGGCCTTCGAGGGGCTCCCCGATCCGGCCGAAATCGCCGACGCGGTGTACGTCGGCAACCAATCCGAGCAGTACGAACACCAGATCATGCAAGGGACGCTCATCGCCGAGTGGGCCGGACTCAGAAACGTGCCCGCAGAGCGGGTCGAGGGATGTGCGGCGGCGGGGGCGCTCGCGCTCAGACACGCGGTCAAGGACGTCCGAAACGGTGAACACGACGGCGTGTTGGCCTGCGGCGTCGAGAAGATGACCGCCGGGGGGACGGGTGGCGCGACGGACGCCCTCTCGGCGGCGTTCGATCGGGCGATAGAGCAGCGCTCCGGCGTGACGGCGCCGAGCCAGTACGCACTGCTCGCACAGCGATACCTCCACGAGACTGAGGCGACCGAAACTGATCTGTCTCGCATTGCCGTAAAAAACCACCGCAACGCCGCGATGAATCCCCGCGCACAGTTCAACAGAGAGATCGACGTCGAGACCGTTCTGGAGTCGCCGCCGGTCGCCCCGCCGATCAAACTGTACGACTGTGCGCCGGTCGGGGACGGTGCCGCGGTGGTTCTCGTCACCACGGCCGAGACCGCCACCGAGTTGGGAGTGCCTTTCGTTGAGGTCGGCGGAACCGGCGCCGTCGCGAACAACATCGCGGTCGCCGAACGGGACATGACTGAGATCGAGGGGGCGGCCCTCGCTGCCGAACGGGCTTACACCGAGGCCGGTATCGGCCCGAAGGACGTCGACATCGCGGAGGTTCACGACGCGTTTACCGTTTCGGAGGCACTGCTGTCGGAGGCAGTCGGCTTCGCCCCGACCGGACGGGGCTATCAGAGCTATCTGCCGCCCGGCGATCGGGACGACGGCTGGAGCGACGTCGCGCTCAGCACGAGCGGCGGGTTGAAAGCGCGCGGCCATCCGATCGGCGCGACCGGACTGCTGCAGGCGATCGAGGCCTACGAACAGCTGACCGGCGAGGCCGGTGATCGGGCGGTCTCGGGTGCCGAGACGGCACTACTCATAAACGAAGGCGGCGTCGCCGATGCGGTCACGGTCGCACACGTCCTCACCGCGGAGGTGGCACGATGAGCGACTGCAGCGACCGTCTCGACGCCGAAAGCCCGCTGACGCTGCCGGGCTTTTTCGACGCCCTCTCCGACGGCGAGCTCCTCGCTGGCGTCTGTGAGGATTGTGGGCAGGTGTTGCTCCCGCCGCGGCCGGCCTGTTACGGCTGTGGCGGTCGGAACGTCGACGTTCGCCCACAGTCGAAATCCGTGTTCAGTTACACCTCGGTTCACACTCCGCCACCGGCGCTCGAAGCGGAGGCGCCGTACACGATCGCGGTGGTCGAACTCGACTCCGGCGGCCGATTGACCGGGCGGCTCGATGCCGAATACGACGCCGTCGAGATCGGCGATCCGGTCACGCTTCGAGTTCGAGAACCGACCGAGACCGAGCGCGACCTCGCACTCGAGTACGAACTCGAGTGGCCCGTTCACGTCTTCGATCCAGGGACGTAGGTGCGTCTCGTCCGGTGAAGGCGGGTCGAAACCGCCCGATCCGCCGACGACGGGCTTACCACGTTACCGGAAGTACAGACGGTATGTCGAAGGTCACGCTCATCGGAGAGACGCTCGCGGAGGTGGGAACGGAGTTCGTCTACGGCGGCGAGTCCTCGGCCTGTGAGGGCTGTCCGTACCGCGAGCAGTGTCTGAATCTGACCGTCGATCGTAGATATCGCGTGACCGGGATCCGCGAATCGGGGACTCTGGAGTGTGCCGTCCACGCCAATGGCGTGACGGCCGTCGACGTCGAGCCGGCGCCGGTGCTGGCCAACGTCGCATCGAACGCCGCCTACGCTGGGAGCAAGGCGAAACTCGAGGGTAGCTGTCCGTACACCGAGTGCCCCAGCCACGAGTTCTGCGAACCCGCCGGAGCGGAGTTCGAGTCCGAGTACCAGATCACGGAAGTCGTCGGCGATCCGCCACACGAACACTGTATGCTCGGTCGTGACCTGACGCTCGTGGAGTTCGCCCCTGAAACGGAGTGACCTATCGGCCACCGCTGTCGGCCGCGACCGACCCCTCGGATCTCGGCCGAGAGGGAACCTCGCCGTCGAGTCGACCGACGAGGCTTCCGGTGTATCCGAACACGTTCCGATAGCCGTACGCCGAGAGCAGGATCGGATAGAAGGGCCCTTCGGCGATGAGGGGCTCGTCGTCCGCCGCCGCGAACCGGCTGCCTTCCGCGACTCGCTCGAAATTTTCGACGAACACCTCGTATCTCTCGGCGTCGGGCTTGGGTATCTGTTGGTCGAGTCGGAACACCGACAGCGGGTGATACCGCGGCTGCTCGGTTTCCCCGGAGAGGGCGCCGACGGCGAGGAGAAACTCCCGGGAGAGCCGGATCGCGTTGTCCGCGGCCGCCTGTGAACGCTGCAGGCCGCATTCGAGTTCGATCACGTCGGGGTAGGAAATGAGCCGGCCGCCGCTGTATCCCGCCGTCTCGACGAGCGCCTCGACCGACAGATACGGACAGACCGAGCGACCGTATCCGTCGAGTTCGTCGACGAGCGCGAACGGCGCCGCGTACGACTGGGTCGAGTGCAACGAGAGAATATCGCAGCCGCGGATCTCTCCGAGCAACTCGTGTGCCAGCCGCCCCTCGTGCGTTTCGGCGTCCGGTGCGCCCGGGAACGCCCTGTTGAGGTCCTCTTCGACGTATCTGACGCCCCGCGCTCGGGCCTTCTCGTTCGCGACGATGAGCTTGACCGGACGCTCGACGTCGAGGTCGGCCTCTATAAGCGCCTCGACGGCGATGGACCCACAGGGTTCGTCGCCGTGGATCCCGCCGACGATCGCGACCTCGGGCTCGCCCTCCCCCAGCGTCTCGACTCGCATCTATCGAACGATAGCGCTTCGATCGGTATGAAGGCGCCGTTTCGTCGGCCGGCGGAACGGCAGTTTCTCGATTTTTACCGGATACCGAGGGCTGTCGAGAGCCCCCTGTAGAGGCCGAACCCGATCCCGATCGACGTCGAGAGCGTCAGCAGCCAAAAGCCGATCGTGATTCCGATCTTTCGTCGGGAGACGCCGGCCGATCCGGCCGCGAGCCCGCCCCCGATGACACCCGATATGATGATGTTGTTGAACGAGATCGGGATCCCGAGCGCGATGGCGAGTTGGGCGATGACGAAGCCCGGAACGAGGGCGGCGACCGACCGGCGCAGGCCGAGCTGTGCGTACTCCCGGGAGGTCGCCTGCAACAGTCGCGTCGATCCCATCCACGCGCCGGCGAGGATTCCGGTCGCGCCGACGGCGAGGAGAGCGATCCCCGGGAGGCCGAGTTCGACCCCGTAGAGGTTCTCCAGCGGCCCGGTCGCGAGACCGACCTGACTCCCGCCGCTGGAGAAGGCGACGACGCTTCCGAGAACGAGCAGAAACGTTCGGATCCCACCTTCGACGGATCGAAGGACACGTCGACGGGTGAGCCCGAACCCGACGACCGCAAAGAGGACGGTGACGAGCGCGATCGAAACGTCGATACCGAACGCTCCGGGGCCGTCGACGAGGAGTGCGACGGACTCCGAGACGGAGCTTTGCTCGCGAGTCGGATGCGGAATCACACCGAGCTGGACGTTAGCGAGGATTCCGGCGACGGCGGCGGCGAGAATCGGTACGCTGAGCGTCTCGGGGACGTCCTCGCGTCGTAACAGCGTCGCGGTGACGAAAGCGAGCCCGCCCGACATCGGTGGAACGAGGACCCAGAAGGTTCCGATCTGCCGATACGTCTCGAAGGCGGGATCCCCACCCAGCGACAGACCGACCCCGACCATCGCCCCGGTCGTCGCGAACGCCGCCGGAACCGGATAACCGCTGTAGACGCCGAAAACCATGAAACTGGCCGCCACGAGCAGTCCGGTCGTCGCGGCGAGCGGCGTGATCGCGACGCCGTCGATCAGGTTCGCGCCGACCGTCTCGGAGATCGCCCCGCCCTGCGTCAACGCGCCCGCAGCGGCGAAAACTCCGATGAGAAACGCCGCCCGCATCGTCGAGATAGCGTTGGCGCCGATCGCGGGGGCGAACGGCGGCGAGTTGCTGTTGGCTCCCAGCGCCCACGCCATGAAGAGACAACTGACCGTTGCGAAGCCGACCAGGATCCAGAAGACGGCGCTCACTAAGTTCCGGTACTCGACCAGTACATAAAACAGTATGCCGTTCGAACCCCCTACGTAGGAATCGGCTTGTCCCGGGAACAAATAGACGCTTATTCCTGTCTCGGGATCGAACGGACGTCCGTGTACCCGATAGATCGATACGAGCGCAGTTTTCCGGCGGGGATCCGATGAAACCGAGTCGCGTCGATTCTATCGTCGATCTCGCCTACGGCGTGGCGATCTTTATCGCGATCGTCGTCATCTTCGCCGTCGGAACGACGGCGGGAATCGCGTTCGGGCTGGGCGTGTTGGTCTCCTACGGCATCCACATCGTCTGGAAGATGTCGCGGTTCGATCCCGAGTGGATGACGAGGGAAGTCGCAGAGCAGGTCGAGCAAACCGTCGGAGAGACGGTCGAGAAGACGGTCGGCGATACCGTCAGCAAGGAGGTCGAAAAGTCGGTCGGCGAACAGGTGGAGAAAACCGTCGGCGACACCGTCAGCAAGGAGGTCGAAAAGTCGGTCGGCGAGCAAGTCGAAAAGACCGTGGGCGACACCGTCAGCAAGGAAGTCGACAGCGTCGCCGCGGAGGTCGGTGAGACGGTGAGCGAAGAGATGTCCGGGAAAGTCGAGGAGACAGTCGGCGACACCGTCAGCAAGGAAGTCGAAAAGACAGTCAGCGAAAGCGTCGAGGAGACGGTCGGCGAAAAGGTCAAAGAGACTGTCGAGGAGACGGTCGGCGAAAGTGTTGAGGAGACGGTTGAGAAGACGGTAGGGGACAAAGTCGAAGAGACGGTTGAGAAGACGGTAGGGGACAAAGTCGAAGAGACGGTTGAGAAGACGGTTGGGGACAAAGTCGAAGAGACGATCGAGGAGACGGTCGGCGAAAGTGTTGAAGAGACGGTTGAGAAGACGGTCGGGGACAAAGTCGAGGAGACGGTCGAAACCGACGACGAGACCGCCACCGACGGATCCGGTACGGACGGAACAGACGAGAGATAGGGCGGGGACCTCAACTGCAACAGAAGTCGCCTGCCAGACAGATAATCGCCGGTTGAACGAGGGGTTCCACCACCCGAGTATTTATTCGGGTCGGTTCTGTTCCGAATAGGTATGTACGTCGCCGGCGACGAAGCGCTCGAGGAGTGGCGCGGGACCGTCCGAACGTTCATCGAGGACGAGATGGGTATCGATTACTTCCGCGAACGGTATCGGAACCGCGAATACCCCCACGAATTATACGACGAGTTGCTCGATCGCGGCTGGCTCGGACTAACGATCCCCGAAGCGCACGGCGGAGGGGGTCGCACACAGCTCGAACAGGTGATCCTCCTCGAGGCGCTCGGGACCTACGGCTACGACTTCGGGATCCCGGTCGTGACCTCGACGACGGTCGCCGAGAACATCGTCGAGTTCGGGACCGAAACACAGAGCGAGCGGTTCCTCCCGGGACTCTTCGACGGCGGGTTGCGCTTTTCGGTCGGCGTCACCGAACCGGAGACCGGAAGCGACGCGGCGAGTTTACAGACACGGGCGGTTCGGGACGGCGACCGGTATCTCGTCACCGGCGAAAAGACCTACCAGTCGGGGGCACACGCCCCGAACACGGTTATCAGCGCGTACGTCCGGACGGATCCCGACGCCCCGAAGCGTGAGGGGATCTCGGCGCTTTTGATCCCGAACGACGCCGACGGCGTCGAGACGAGCGAGCTGTCGCTGATCGCCCGGAAAGCCGTCGGAACGGCACGGGTCAGTTTCGAGCAAGCGAGCGTCCCCCTCGAGAACCGGATCGATGCGGAGGGGGAAGGCTGGCGGATACTCTCCGATCACCTGATCCGCGAACACATAGGGCTGGCCGCGCTCATGATCGGCAACGCCCGGACGGCGCTCGAACGGGCCGCCGACGAGGCCGCCTCCCGGGAGCGGTTCGGATCGCCGATCGGGCACCACCAGGCGATCGGCCACCGGCTGGCCGATATGCGGACCGAGGTCGACGCCGCCCGGCTGGGCGTCTATCGGGCGGCGTCGGCGCTGGATCACGGCAACCGATCGCGACGGCTCGCGGCACAGGCCAAACTCAAAGCCGGCGAGGTGTTGCGATCGGTCGCGCGGGACGGGATGCAGATCCTCGGCGGCGAGAGCCTCTACAGCGAAAGCGATATGGGGCGGTACTGGCGGGAGGGCGCGAGCGGCACCATCGCCGGTGGGACGAGCGAGATACAGCGTTCCGTCATCGCACGCGATCTGCTCACCGGACGCGGATCCGAAACTGAGGACACATAACGGCGATTGCGGCGAGTAGATGGGTCTCTCTCGGCACAATTCCGGGAAAAACTGACCACCGGTACAGCTATTAACGTTCATATTTAATAATTTTGTATGTCCGTATCGGTGCTCGTCCCGATGGACGACTCACAGCCGTCGTGGGCCGCACTCGAGTACACGCTCTCGACGTATCCGGACGCCGACATCACTGTCCTCTACGTCGTCGATACGACGAACCCGATGGGGTACGGTGACCTGTTCGCTCCGGCGGTCTGGCACGCGGACGCTGACGAACACGGGGACGAACTGCTCGGCGAGGTCGAATCCCTCGCGGACGAATACGGGACCGAAATCGAGACGAAAACCGAGCGGGGAAGCCCCATTCGAACGATCGGCGACTTCGCCGAGAAACACGGGTTCGACCACGTTGTCATGGGGAGCCACCGACGTACTGGGCTCGACCGGCTGTTCATGGGCAGCGTCGCCGAACGGGTCGTTCGCCGGGTTTCGGTGCCGGTAACGATCGTGCCCTGAGACGGGTCGTCACCGGATTCGCCGATCGTGGTCACGGAAGCGTCGGTGCTCAAGTCTCGCGTTTGAGCGCCGCGAGGAGATGGACTGTGAGAACAGTAGGAATGTTCATTATATTTTGGGCCATCCCGTGAGGTATGGTAGACAGATCCGACTTTCCCGACACCGGGGTCGGCGACGATCGAACGGCGGGCGATCGGGACCGTTCGCGCCCGGTCCCGAGGCGACGAGTACTGACGACGATTGGGGGAGGGTGCGCTGCGGTCATCCTCGCTGGCTGCCTCGAGGACGACACCGAAGCGGAGACTACCTACCGGGTGGTCTACCTCCATAACGGCGAACGAACCGAGGTCGAGACTCCGGAAGACGAGGCGATGCTGTATCCGGCGCTCGATGCGGGCGTCGACATCCCGTACTCCTGTGAGGTCGGCAGCTGCGGCCAGTGCACTGTCAAATACGAGGGTGACGCGAATGACGTGGTGGTCCACGATGGGAACCGATATCTGGACGACGACCAGCTAGCGGCGGGCTGGGTTCTCACCTGCGTCGCGTACGCCAGACACGACTTCGAACTCGAAGTGGCACATCCGGACGACCAGTAACGCGCGGTGGAGAGCCCCCAGGTTATGAAGGCTCCAGGACTCGGAAACGGGGCGTCGATCCCATCAGGATCTGTCACTGAAACTCCCGAGGCGGTCGATCGGATCGCCTTCACTTCACCGTATCCCCTGCGGGTAGTTGCCGGTTCGACGATAGTACCCGACGACTTTGATGAAGCCGCCAACGTGTAACAGCACAATGAGAGCGAACATACCGAGATAGAGCCAGTGTAGTGGTTCGTCGGACGGAAATCCGGGGATAAGGTAGGCCCGATGCCAGATGTGTGGAGCGAGCATGTAGAATATCAGGTACGTAGCGTGGCTTTGGTGCCACTTCCAGGCTTTCGGACCGAGATACCGATACACTCGATTGTTCGAGGTGAACATGAGGACCACGGCGAGGAGAACGGCGATCGTCGCACCGAAGGCCCAAGGACTACCCCAGAGGACGCCAATTCCCCTGACATCGACCACGAGTCCTACATGGAAAAGCGCCCAGATCACGAACCAGATGCCGACCTCCGATCGCCAACTGTTCAGTGTGGTGCCGTTGAACCGGCGCCGGAGGCGCGGCCAGATCACCTGTAGAGGGCCGATAACCACCGTCAAAAAGAGCAGGAAATACGGAACCGCTGCCGCCACAACCTGATAATGGTAGCCCAGCGAGTACAGAGCCGTGGCCAGACCGACGCTGGCCGCGGCGACTATCGCGTGACGTATCGGTGAATTACGTGTGTTCGCCACTGTTACCGGACATATCACATATGATCCGGAAATAGTTACTGCCTCCCTCCGAGATCGGCGTTTGCATCGGCGTCGTTCGACGAGTAGGGGTAGCTGGGGTGCTGTATCCACTCCCTCCGTTTTGGATACTTCAAGCCGACTATCCGAGGATCGGTAGACCTGTTGGTGGAAAGTATAGCGTCTGTCTTCATCGTTCGTACCGAAATAGTGTGGGCACACACTACGATTTATCAACCGCAGTCACATACTCTCGTATATGGGTGGTGAAGGCGTTGACTCCGAGAGCAAAGTCTCGGGGAACCAAGCGAACATTCCGGCCTATATCCGCCAGAAACTGGACATCGGTGACGGCGATACACTTCGTTGGCACATCGAGGACGACGGCACGCTCCGCGTCCAGGTCGTCCAGCAGCGAAGCGGTACGTTCAGTGGCTTCGACGGCTACGACGGTGATCGGGTGACGGAGGTCGAGAGCGAACACGACGCCTGGGGAATCGAGAAGGAATAAATGCCGCGTGCACTCATAGACACGACTGTTCTCTTCGCGGCAACGTACTGTCCTGACAGTGCGCACGGTGGCGCACTCCCTATTCTCAAAGGAATCGACACTGCCGACCTCCCGGAAGCGGTGATCCTCGATTATGTACTCGCAGAGACGTTCAACGGGCTGACGACACACGCAGGTCACGACGCGGCTACCGACTTTCTCGATCGGGTGGAAGAGAACAGACGATTTCACATCGACTCCCTGACAGCGGATGGGTTCGCCACGGCGAAGGCGCCCTTCCGGCAGCACCAGCGCTTCTCGTTCGTCGACGCTTGTATCGTCGCGTACATGCAGACGGAGGGGCTCGGATATCTCTACGCGTTCGATGACGATTTCGACGCTGCCGAGGATATCTACCGTCTCGACGTCGCAGCGAACCCGTATCAAACGGAGTGACCGATACGTGCGTTCCATCTCACGGAGACACGGGAAGAAAGCCCACGAAGAGACGGCGGTCCGGAGCGTTATGCGTTATATCGACGTCGGCACGAGTGGCCCGAGGCAGTTCGCCCGCCCAGTGAACGGCTGATCGCTGCGTTCGGGCCGGATCATACACGGAGAAATCCCGTTCGGATCCCCGGTAGTGGATTTCAGGCGGACACGGTAACTCCGAACCCCATGCCGAGATCGGGATAACGGCGGCTCGGTCCCGTCTGCGGAGCCATTCGACTTCCGATGGGCTGTGCGAGAGCAGTGTTCCCGTGAACGGCAGCGGACCAGTCATTCTGACTCGTCCGCAAACCTGAAACTCCAGACATAGCGGTGCGGTGTCGTGGAAATCTTTCGGTCCTCGGCGGAGGGGGAAATCAAACGACAATCGGTGACTGTCTCAGTACGCCCATGATTGGTTTAGTCGGAAGATGGGAAGCTAACTCACCCCACTCCTTGGGGAATCCGTGTCAGTGGCCGAGGATGCGGGGACGATTCACACGCACTAGAACCGTCCGAGACAGAGCCGAACGGAAGTGAGTTCGCTTCCGGACGACCGGATATACACTACTCCCGAGTTTGGTCGCGTCCCAATGTATAAAACTCGTCGTTGGGCCGCATGTCGGCGAACGTCGCCATCCGGTTCGAGAGATTGAACACCGCGACGACGCTCGCGATGTCCCAGATCTCCTCCGTCGAAAAGCCGACGTCCCGGAGCCGCTCGATCGCCCCGTCGTCGATCTCGCCCGGCGATTCCGTCAGTTCCACGGCCACGTCGAGCATCGCTCGGTGTTGTTCGGAGAGGTCGGCCGACCGGTGGTTCGTCGCGAGCTGGTCGGCGAGCTTCGGCGCATCGGCGTAGATCCGCAACAGCGCGCCGTGGGCGACGACACAGTACAGACAGTCGTTGACGCCCGACACCGTGACGACGAGCATCTCGATCTCCTCGCGGGCCAGCGTCGTGTCGTCGATCAGGGCGTCGTGATACGCCATGAACGCCCGGAAGTGGCTCGGCTTGTACGCGAACGCCGACAGCACGTTCGGGGTGAAGCCCGCCCGTTCCCGCTCCTCGTCGATACGGTCGAGTACGTCCTCGGGGAGGCCCTCCCGGTCGGGGACGGGAAAGCGTCCCATCGCGTCGTGGTTCATGTAACGCCTTTCGAACGAGTTTCATATAGTTCGTTCGCCGGGAGAGACCATTGTCGGTGAGAAGACCCGGATCGCTTCGTTCCGCTTCGGCGTCGATACCGTAACTCAACCGAATCAGCTTTCGGGACTGTAGTTCGGCGCCTCGTCGGTGATGACCACGTCGTGGGCGTGGCTTTCGGTCTGGCCCGCAGAGGAGACCCGGACGAACTCGCTTCGCTGCTTGAACTCCGGGATCGTTTCGGCGCCGACGTACCCCATCCCGGACTGCATCCCGCCGACGAGCTGGTGGAGCTCCGACGAGAGCGGCCCCTTATACGGCGTCGCGGCCTCGACGCCTTCCGGGACGAACTCCTCGTCTTCCTCTTCCTCCTTGAGATACCGGTCGCCGCCGCCGTCGTTCATCGCGCCGACCGATCCCATGCCGCGGTACTGCTTGTAGCGTTTCCCGTTCATGGTGATGATCCGGCCGGGCGCCTCGTCGGTGCCGGCGAAGTACGAACCGAGCATGACCGCGTCCGCTCCGGCGGCGATCGCCTTGATCGCGTCGCCGGAGTACCGGATCCCGCCGTCGGCGATGACCGGAACGTCCGCTTTGGAGGCGACGTCGGCGACCTCCGCGACGGCCGTGATCTGCGGCATCCCCGACCCGGAGACGATCCGCGTCGTACAGATCGACCCGGGGCCGATACCGACCTTGACCCCGTCGGCGAAGTCGACGACGGCCTCGGCGGCTTCCCGGGTGCCGACGTTGCCGACGACGACGTCGGCGTCGACCTCGGCTTTGATCTCGCGGGCGGAGTCGATCACGTTGAGGTTGTGTGCGTGTGCACAGTCGATGAAGACCACGTCGACGCCGGCCTCGTCGGCCGCCCGAGCCCGGTCGGTCTCGAAGGGACCGACGGCGACGGCCGCCAGGAGGGCCCCGTCGTCGTCTCTGGCGGCGTTGTCGTACTCGCGTCGTGCGAGCACGCCGGCCATCGTGACGAGCCCCGTCAGGCGGTTATCGCCGTCGACGATCGGAACGCGCTCGATCTTGTGTTCGTACATCAGCTCCAGCGCCTCCCGCGGCGTGACGTCCTCTCCCGCGGTGATGACCTCGTCGGTCATCGCCTCCCGGACCGCGTCGTACTCGCCGACCTCGATGTACGGCCGGATGTCGGTCCCGGAGATGATCCCGAGGACGACGTCGTCCTCGTCGATGACCGGAGCGCCCGAGACGCCCTCACGCTCCATCATCCGGTCGACCTCCCGGACGGTCTGATCCGGCGAAGCGGTCACGACGTCGCGGATAATGAGCTCGTCCGCCCGTTTTATCTGTTCGACCTGTTCTGCGGTCTCCTCGACGGACATGTTGCGGTGGAGGACGCCGAGACCGCCCTGTCGGGCCATCTCGATCGCCAGCTCCGCCTCGGTGACGGTGTCCATCGCCGCCGACAGGACGGGCACGCTCACCGTGACGTCTTTCGACACGCGGGTCGCCATGTCCGCATCGTCGGGTTCGACTCGGCTCTCCTTGGGCCGAAGCAAGACGTCGTCGAACGTCAGCGCCTCGGGCACGCGGAGTTTCTCTGAGAAGGGCTCGTCGCTCGCCATGTAACCGGTCCGACGGCGCGATGGAAAAGCGTTGCGAGACCGGCGCTCCGTGGGTCGAACAACCACGCTGTGGACGGCAGCGCGCTCCGATCGGGGGCTCACGACGTGCCAACGAGTATGCCACTGTCCGTTCTCCGGCGTTCGTTCGAACCAACAGCTCCGTTCGACATTCGACATCGTCGCACAGAATCCCGAAAGAGCGGACAAACATCTCTCTTGTACGCGCTTCGCCAGTAGTTTGTCAACCCATGGCCCGTTTTGATACCCGTTCGTCAGAACCGTGTGGGCAGTACTCACACAACATTTATAATTACAGCCCCGGTTTGTTCGTCTATGGACTCCGCTAGTCCCATCGCACAGCGCATCGCCGGCGAGCACGCCCTCGACACCGGCATTACATTTACATTCGCGATGCGGACCAAAGTGGAGAATACCCTCAAACGGTTCGGGTTCGGATTCGACCGCCCCGGAGGGTATCGCCATCGTTATCGCCGGTCCTACGGTGAGGGGCATTCCGCCTGAGGGATGAGCACGTCCCGACACCCGGTCGCTCTACGCCTCGAGCGGCGCGTCGGCGAAGGCACTCGATTGCTCGGTACGGTCATGGCCCTGCCGCTTTTGGACGGCATCTTCGCGGCGCTGATCCTGGCTGGGGCCGTCTCGTCCGTGCTGGGGATGATCGAGGTCGGTCTGTTAATCTTCGGCGGGAGTGCGACCCTCGCCGTCGTGCTCGCCGAAATGGAGGGATCCCGCCGGGAGCGGGCCCGCAACATCCTGCTCGTCGGCGCGCTCGTCGTCCCCTTCGCGGCGCTGCAGGCCGCGATCGCGCCGACGATCGAGTCGCTGCTCTCGATGGAGATCTTCAAGCGCTTCGCCGCGCTCGTCATCCTCGCCGTCGCGGCGAAGACGGCCAGCGCAACCGTCGGCGAGTACCTCCCCCAGCCGAGCGTCATCATCGCCCTCGGGTTCGTCGCGAGCTTCCGGCCGAACGGCTTCGAACTCGCCTTCATCTCGGAGCCGATGTACGTCCTCTACGGGACGGGCGCCGCCCTCATCGGCGTCGGCTTCGCGCTCACCGTCGCGCTCTTGGGCCCGTGGCTCCGCGGCAACGTCGACATCGACCGGTTCCGATTCGGCAGCGCGGTCGCGCTGGGCGTGTTGCCGCTGACGATCCTCGAGGTCGGCCCCATCACGGGCGACGAGCCGCTCGCGCTCATCGTGTTGGCGCTGACCGCGCTGTTGGCGTTCAACCCGGAGGGGGCGCTCGATCTCGATCCCACCCCGGCCGCGGCCGCCACCGACGGCGGCCCGAAGGGCGAGATCGAGATCGAAGAGGACGGCGACGCACAGACCGACGATGACGACGACGGCGACGAGTCGCCGGGCGTCTCCGACGGCGATCGGGCCCCGTGGCTCTGATCTAGTCGGAAGTACCGACCGCCGAGATCGACGATCGCTCGTCGGCGAGACGACCGCAACGGTCAGGCTTACGAGCCTCGGCGCCCGTTGGTCGGTATGGCCGACAACCGCGTCGTGGAAGGGCGCATGGTGACACCGAAAAAGCTCGCCGAACTCATCGAAGGCGAGGGCGTGATGGACGCCGAACCGATCGAGGACGCCGACCGAGCGTGTCCGGAGTGCGGCGAGAACGTCGTCTCCGTCGGGTACATGCCGAGCGTCACCGAGTTCGTCACCGGGTACAAGTGTCAGGACTGCGGCTGGAGCGAGACGGACCGCTAACCCGGGTCCGGGAGCAGCTGCCCCCAGACGACCTTCTCGACGAGTTCGACCGTCAGCGGTTCCGTGACCTCGATCCGACACGAGAGCCGGGGATACCCCCACCGTCTGGCGGCGGCGTCGTGGTATCCCGCAGCCGGCGGGGACTCCTCGATCCGGACGCCGCAGGTCCCACACAGCCCCCGGCCGCCGCAGTTGGCGACCCGGGAGACGCGGCCGTAGACCTCGAAGCCGTTCGCCGACAGCGCGTCGCGAAGCACCGTCCCCGGTTCGACGCGGATCGTCGCCTCCCGGTCGCCGTCGATCACCGTCACCGGAACCGCCTCGTCCATAGTCGCCGTTCGGTCGCCGAGGATAAATACCGACGGGCGACCGACCGAACCGAAACCCCTTTTAGCGAAACCGGAGTTAGTACGCGATACGGGGACGTGGCCAAGCCAGGCATGGCGACTGACTCCAGAGGCTACGCGCCCGGTGACGAGACTCCAGACTGATATACCGAGCGGACGACTGATCATCGCTTCCGCGTTGACGACCCTCTGGAGACCCGAGGCGCACACCGGAGATATCAGTAAATCGGGGGTTCAAATCCCTCCGTCCCC
>CAZWZX010000013.1:0-23271 GCA_964638655.1 uncultured Natronomonas sp. | reverse complement strand
TTGGAGCAGTCGCATAATGCTCGGAACAAGCAGGATGCGGCATGGCGACAGTTCCTCACTCTCCTCGAATACAAGGCCGACCTGTACGGTTGTCACGTCGTGGAAGTCGAACCCGAAGGGACGACCAAAGAGTGTGCGTCGTGCGGTGTGGAGACGGCGAAATCCATCTGGGTGAGGGAACATTCCTGTCCGAGTTGTGGGTTCGAGTGTGACCGTGACGCGAACGCGGCGATGAACGTGTTACAACGCGGCTTTTCGGAGTTAGGGCTGGGATGGCCCGAAGAGACGCCTGTGGAGACTGCGCTCCCTACGGACACCACCTCGGTGTCTGCAAAGCGCGTCATCGAAGCAGGAAGCCTCGGGGCTTGACCCCGAGGCGATTCACGCACACAGTGTGAAGGTGACACATGGACCTGAACGTCTCGACGGCCGCCGAGCCGTCGAAATCCGGGATGGGGTGGCTCGTCCTCGTTACCGCGTACTTCCTTTTGATCCTCTTCGTGATCGGCATCTTCGATCTACTCGTCGGACTGTACGAGCTCGTCGTCACCGGTCGGTTCATCGACCCGCTGGCCGTGGTCGAACTGCTCGACACCGTCCTTCTCTTGCTTATTATCGTGGAGGTTCACCGGACGCTTTTGGCGTACGCCAGAGACGAGCCGGTGATACAGATAGTCCTCGGGGCTGCGATGATCGCGATCGCCAGAGAGATAATCAGCTTCCGGGTCGCCGAGTTCGAAAGCACCACCGGAGCGTTGACCGCCGCGGGGGCGTTCGCCGTTCTACTGCTGTCTCTCATCGTGGCGTACTACACGATACATCGAATCGAATAGCTGCCGACTTGACATCCTCCCCGCAGTCCGTCAGTCGGTCGGGGGAACCGTTTTATTATCGCCTCACCCACAACCGGTATGTTCGATAAATCGACGTGGATCCGCCTCCCGCGGAACGTCGTCGTCGGTCACGGCGTCCTGGATCAGGTCGTCGACGCCGTCGAGGAGCTGTATCTTCACGGCCGTCCGCTCATCGTCACGAGCCCGACGCCCGAATCGCTGGCCGCCGACCGGCTCCGTGCGAGTTTCGAGGCGATTGGGGTGGAGCCCGCCGTGACCGTTATCGAGCGCGCGACGTTCGGCGCGGTCGAGGAAGTCGTGGCGGCGGCCGAGGCGGCCGACGCCGGCTATCTCATCGGCCTCGGCGGCGGCAAACCGATCGACATCGCGAAGATGGCCGCCGACGAGCGCGGCTGTGGCTTCGTTTCGGTCCCGACCGCCGCGAGCCACGACGGGATCGTCTCCGGCCGCGGCTCCGTCCCCGACGGCGACAGCCGTCACTCCGTCGCCGCCCATCCGCCGCTCGCGGTCATCGCCGACACCGAACTCATCGCCAACGCGCCGTGGCGGCTGACGACCGCGGGCTGTGCCGACATCATCTCGAACTACACCGCGGTCAAAGACTGGCAGCTCGCTCACCG
Source organism: uncultured Natronomonas sp. (assembly GCA_964638655.1). Taxonomy (GTDB): domain Archaea; phylum Halobacteriota; class Halobacteria; order Halobacteriales; family Haloarculaceae; genus Natronomonas. The sequence goes on along the minus strand of CAZWZX010000013.1, from coordinate 21,797 downwards.
GCTGAAGAACGTCGAGTACAGCGAGTACGCGGGCGCACTGTCGCAGATGACCGCCGAGATGCTCGTCGAGCGATCGGACTCGATCAAACGGGGCCTCGAGGAGTCGGCGTGGGTCGTCGTCAAGGCGCTCGTCTCCTCGGGCGTCGCGATGTCGATCGCGGGGTCGTCGCGTCCCGCCTCCGGCGCGGAGCATCTCATCTCCCATCAGCTCGATCGGATCGCCCCCGACGCGGCGTTACACGGTCACCAGGTCGGCGTCGCCTCGATCGTGACCGAATATCTCCACAGCGGGGAGGGCGGTGACTGGAAACGGGTCCGCGACGCGCTCGCGGGGATCGACGCGCCGACGACCGCCGCCGAGATCGGTATCGAGGACGAACAGTTCGTTCGAGCGATGACGAGCGCCCACCAGATCCGCGATCGCTACACCATCCTCGGTGACGGTATCGAGGAGACGGCCGCGATCGAAGCCGCGACCGTGACCGGCGTCCTCTAGGGTCCCAGTCCTCACCGTCGGCATAGTGTCGTCCGAGCCCATAAACGATACCGCACGTTTATTTGTCCGTTCTTCGTCCGGCCGGTATGGACTGTTCGCTCTCGGAGGGTGCCTCTCGATATCTCGACGTGCTCTACGACGAGTACGAGGGCTTCGACGTCCAACAGACGACGGTCGGTGTCAACCCCGAGGAGTTCGCGGCGCTCGAAGCACACCCCGACGGTGCGGCGGTTCGTGCGCGCGTGAAAGGCGAGAAGGGCGTGTTGATGGCCGTCGACGGTGACGAGTGGCAACTCCCCGGCGCCGTCGTCGACGACGACCCCGTTCGGGAAACGGTCGCCGGTCTCGTCGAACGACGAACCGGCGTCAGCTGTGAGATCGACGGTCTCGATCGGGTCTCGATCGTCTGTCTGCAGTGTGACGTCGTCGACGACGAGATCTGGGCGCTGTCGGCGCTGTTCGCCGCAACCGCTCTGGGCGGCACACCGCGTCCCGGCGTCGCCTGGCGTGAGACGCCACCCGAGTCGAGGCACGCGCTTTCTATCCCGTAGGTCGATAACCCCAAGGGGAGGCCGCCCCGCGTTACCGTATGGACACGCCGTCGGATTTCAGAGAGACGCAGATCGTGGACGTGCTGGATCGACTCTACGAGCAGTATCCCGACCCCGAGATCTCGCTTCGGTTCTCGAATCGCCTCGAGTTGCTCATTGCGGTTATCCTGTCGGCACAGTGTACCGACGAGCGGGTGAACAAAGTAACTAGAGAGCTCTTCGAAACGTACGATGGACCGGAGGCCTACGCCGAGGCCGACGAGGAGGAACTCGCGGCGGCGATCGATTCGATCACGTACTACAACAGCAAGGCGGGATACATCAAGTCGGCCTGCCGGGATATCGTCGAGAAACACGACGGGGAGGTCCCGGATACGATGTCCGAGCTGACCGATCTCGCGGGTGTCGGCCGAAAGACCGCCAACGTCGTCCTCCAGCACGGTCACGAGGTCGTCGAGGGGATCGTCGTCGACACGCACGTCCAGCGGATCTCCAGACGGCTCGGGTTGACCGAGGAGACCTCGCCATCGAAGATCGAGACCGATCTCATGGGGATCGTTCCGGAAGCGGACTGGAAGGAGTTCACTCACCTGCTGATAAGTCACGGTCGCGAGACCTGTACCGCACGGAACCCGGACTGTTCGGAGTGCGTACTGGAGGATATCTGCCCGTCCTCGAAACTCGACAGCGAGGTCGATCTGTCCGACGGCAGCGAGTGGTGACCACGCGTTCTCCCGGGAGGATCGATTCTCAGGCCGCAACGCTTTTTTCGGCAAGCATAGTAACGTAATCGATGAGTCAACTCGGCGACCTGTTGGACGATGTCGTCTCGGACGTCGACGGTACGTTTCTGTTCTCCCCGAGCGGGTCGCTCTACGAGCGGTTCCTCGAGGCCGACGAACCGGTCGTCGTCGTCGGGACCGAAAACGCCGTCGACGCGGACAGCTACGTCGAACTCCCCCTGGAGTTCGAGAACGTCCGCGAACGGATCCGGTTCGGGATCGAGGGGGGCCTCGAGAACGGGTTCATCGAGGAGGGCGACCAGATCGCCTGCGCGTTGCGGCTGTTCGGCGACGACATCGACACGGTCTCGCGGGTTCGGGCCGGCGATTTCGAACGGTCCGGCGTCTATGAACTCTTCGTCAACAGCCGCGCCGATCCCGAAGTCATCCGAAACGTCCTGGAAGTCGCCATCGAACTCGGCAAGAAGGGACAGAAGGGCAAACGCGTCGGCGCGCTCTTCGTCGTCGGCGACGCCGGCAAAGTGATGAACAAGTCCCGCCCGCTCAGCTACAACCCGTTCGAAAAGAGTCACGTCCACGTCGGCGACCCGATCGTCGACGTCATGCTCAAGGAGTTCTCGCGGCTCGACGGCGCCTTCGTCATCAGCGATTCGGGAAAGATCGTCTCGGCGTACCGGTATCTCGAACCCGCCGCGGAGGGCGTCGACATCCCGAAAGGGCTCGGGGCACGCCACATGGCGGCCGGCGCGATCACGCGTGATACGAACGCCGTCGCAGTCGTTCTCTCCGAGTCTGACGGGCTCGTGCGGGCTTTCTCGGGCGGCGAGATCATCTTGGAGCTCGATCCGGAGGCGTACTGATGTATCCGCTCGTCGTTCGCGGGTGGTTCGACGGGCTCTCCGCTCCCGAACAGAACCTCCTCATCGCCGCGGCTGTCCTTCTGTCTGGCCTCGTCCTCGGCGCTATCGCCGCGTTCTTCGTCCGTCGTGTACTCGTCGCGTCCGGCGTCGACGACGCCGTCGAGGGGACCGCCTTCGAGCGGACGGTCGGACAACTCGGCAGTTCGACGGTGCGGTTGCTCGCCCAGCTGTGCGGGCTGTTCGTCTTCGCCGTGGCGGCGCTGTACGCCGCCCGGACGATCGGTCTCGTGCCCGAGGAGGCGATCGTCGAGGAGGTCGGCCGGTTCCTTCCCCGGTTGTTCATCGCTGTCTTCGTCGTGTTAATCGGGCTCGTCATCGCCGATAAGGCCGAACTCGTCGTCGACGAACGGCTCCGGAGCGTCAAGCTCCCGGAAGTGACGGTCGTCTCGACGCTTCTGAAGGTCTCGATCCTGTACGTCGCCGCGCTCATCGCGCTCTCACAGCTCGGTGTCGCGACGGGGGCGCTTTTGGTGTTGCTCGCCGCCTACGCCTTCGGCGTGTTCTTTCTCGGCGGGCTGGCCTTCAAGGACCTGCTCTCGTCGGCCGCCGCCGGCGTCTATCTCCTCTTGAGCGAGCCCTACGCGATCGGGGACGAGATCGAGATCGACGGCGATCGGGGAATCGTCCAGGAGGTCGACGTCTTCATGACCCGCATCGAGGCCGACGGCGAGGAGCATATCGTCCCCAACCGAAAGGTGCTCAGGGAGGGGGCGATGCGGGTTCGAAACAACAGTTAGGGTCCCGCCGGTCGAAGCGCCGCCGTGTTGAACCTGAACCTCGATCCGTTCATGATCGAACTCAAAGACGGAAGTATCAAGAACGTCGGTCCGACGAACAAATCGGCCAGCGCGAAGCTCTTCGACGTCGAGGCCGCCCGAGCCCGTGCGTTCGGCGACAGTCAACTCAAGATCGTCGCCACGGACGGGGAGGGGAACGAACTCCAGATCGCGCTCGACCCGGAGCAGGCCGAGTCGGTTGTCGAGGACATCGAGTCACTCCGCGAGGAGGGTCCGGTCTTCGAGTGAGGCTAACGGTCACGGCTCCGGTCCCGACCGATCGGTTCGGCCGGGACGCCTGCCCACGTCTCGCCCGCAGGGACGTCCTCGGAGACGAGCGAGTTCGCCGCGATCTGTGCGTCGGGGCCGATCTCGACGCCCGGCAGGACGACCGCCCCTGCGCCGATCATCGCGCGCTCGCCGACCCGGATCTCGCCGGTCCGGTACTCGTCCTGCAGGAACTCGTGGCACAGAAGCGTCGCGTCGTAGCCGACGATCGCGTCGTCGCCGACGGTCACGAGTTCGGGCCAAAAGACGTCCGGCGTCGATTCTAGCCCCCAGGAGACGCCGGTCCCGACGGTCACGCCGATCCGCCGGAGTAGCCAGTTCTTCACCCGGAGGCTCGGGGCGTGTCGAGCGAGGACGATACAGACGTAGTTGAGGACGACGCGAAGCGGACCTTTCGCGTCGGGCCACGACCAAAGCGAGTTACGGGGCCCGGGCGTCGGATGACGAGCCAACCGGTCGTGGCGCCGCTCGTCGGAGGGTTCCCCGTCGGTGGGTGTCACGTCCGCCCCGTCGTCGTGGGATGTCACGTTCGATCACTCGCGGTGTGTCGTCTTAATTTCACTTCTCCACCCCGGCCGAGTCGACGATCGGTGACTTCCCTCCCGGTTCGGTCCCGGCAGTGACCGGTTCGGTCTCCCGGACGCGAACGCCGCGGGCGGCCAGATGTTTCGTCCGTTTTCTGGCGAAGTCCTCCTCCCTGCTCCCCTGTGTCGCCAGCACGTACATTCGTGCTTTCCCGACGGGGCGCATCGTCCGACCGGCACGCTGTGTGCCCTGCCGGCGGGAGCCGCCGAGTCCGGAGGCGGCGATGGCGACCTCGGCGTCGGGCAGATCGATCCCCTCGTCGCCGACTCGGGAGACGACGATCGTGTCCAGCTCGCCGCTTCGGAACCGATCGAACAGCCGGCTTCGACGGGCGTGCGGCGTCTCACCGCTGATGAAGGGAACGGTCAACTCCTCGGCGATGGCTTCCCCCTGTTCGAGGAACTCGACGAATATTATCGCCTTCGATCCGCGGTTCTCGTGGAGTATCGCGGCGATCTCGCGTATCTTCGCCGGGTTCGTCGCCGCAAACTGGCGTTTCTCGTGGCCGACGGTCGCGTCGTACTCGTTTCGGTGCCGCTCCGACGCCCACGGCAGAAACCGGATCTCGACTTCGGGTTCGGCCACGTAGCCGGCATCGAACAGCGCCTCCCAGTCGGTTCCGATCGGCCGACCGACGAGCGTGTATATCTGCTCTTGATCTTCCGTCTCCCTGACCGGTGTCGCCGTCAGCCCGAGTCGGTGTTTCGTCTGCAAGCTCGCGCTCCGGCGATGGATCGGGCTCGGGATGTGATGAACCTCGTCGTAGACGATCAGGCCCCATCTCCGCGAATCGAAGAGCCGCCGGTGTCGGTCCATTCCGGCGGTCTGATACGTGGCGATCGTCACCGGACGGATCTCCTTTTTACCGCCGTGATACTCGCCGATCTGGTCGGGCGAGAGGGTCGTCTCGCTCAGGAGGACGTCGTGCCACTGGGCGGCCAACTCGCGGGACGGGACCAACACGAGCGTCTCGCCGCCGACGTCGGCCATGATACCCAGCGCGGCGATCGTCTTTCCGGATCCCGGCGGGCCGACGAGCACGCCCGACCCCGCGTCGGCGAAGCGGGCGATCCAGTCGGCCTGGTATGGGCGCAATTCGGGATCGAGTTCGAACTCGAGGTCGTCGCCGGTCTCCAGATCCCGGTGGTCCTCGACCGGGTAGCCGGCCTCGTAGAGCGTCCGTTTCAACTCGGCAGTTCGGTCGTCGGCGACCCACGCCGTGGTGTCGCCGATCTTCGCCCGCAACACCCCGTCGTCGAGTTTCCGTTCGGCGATGTTGCCGAGCAGATCGGCGCTTTTGGCCTCGATGACGACGTACCCGTCCTCGTGAGTCCTCAGCCGGAACTTGTGGGCACGCTCCCACTGCCCCTCGATCCACTCCTCGAGGGCCTCGTATCGGTCCCCGAGCGCCGACCGAACCGTCGCGGTCAGTTCGGGGAGCGTTTCGTAGGGCGCGTTCCAGACGTCCTCCTCGCGGACGACGTATCTGTACCCGCCCTCCCGGTTGGTCTCCTCGAGGTGAGCGAACTGCGTCAACAGCGCTCGGGTGTACTGGGCGGGTCGGTCGACGACGATCTCGCGGCGCGATTCGAACACCGTCAGCCGCTCTTCGGCCGGCCCGACGTACCCGGAGAACCAGACGTCATCGACGGCGCCGGTCGCGAGTCGGCCGATTTCGCTCGCGTCGGCGAGTGTCGATAGCGCCGCCTCGGCCGTATCGATCGAACACTCGAGCGTCTCGGCGACGTCGGCCGTGCTCACGACCGGTCGGCGCCGCGACTCGAGCATCTCGTAGAACGTTCCCGGATCGATCGACACGTCCGGGTCGTCGGGATCGGCTGTCACTGACAGCGATACGTCTCCGACGGACAAAAGCGGTCCGCCTCGGGTGTCTCCCGCGGTCCGACCGCGCTGTGGGAAACCGCTCGAACCGAACGTGCCGGCAGGCTTTTTCTCCCCGGGTGAGAGTGTCCGGTATGGGCGATTTCGAACTCGATCTCCAGACCGCCGAAGGCGAACTCGACGACCCGGACGTCAGTGGCCAGGTCGTTCTCGGCGTCCTCGACGGCACGACCGATCCCGAAGAATGGATCGAACACGTCGAGAACGACGACGTGCTCGTGTTGAACGTCGAGGGCGATCTGAACGAACTCGCGGCCGGGTTCGCGCGGGATATCCGCGACCTCGGCGGGGAGTTGATGCACTTCAGGGGCTTTCTTGTCGTTTCTCCGCCGGGGCGTGAGATCGACTCCGAACGGCTCGGCTGACGGTCGCGTTCGGTTCGAGCGGTATCCGGTCCTATCCGACGAGTGTCAGGTAGTGGCCGTCCGGATCCACGATCCGAACGCCGCTTTCGAGCGATTCGCGTTTGGCCACTCGATCGGCGACCGCGTCGGCCGCCGATCCGGGGTCGTCGGCCCCGATCCCGACGTCGACGTGGACGCCGCCCCGGGCGTCGGCCAACCCGAGATGCGGCTCCCACAGTTCGATGTCGAACGGTCCCGTGGTGAGGCGGGTCCGCTTTCGGTTCTCGCCACGGTCGACGGTTTCGAACCCGAGGTCGGTGTAGAACGCCTCTGCCTCGGATAGCGATTCAACCTCGAAGACGACCTCGAAGATCCCCGAAAGCGTCGGTTCCTCGCTTCCCCGTGGACCGTCGCGATCACCGATCTCGACGCAGTTGCCTTCGGGATCGTAAAAGTACAGCGAGCGCATGCTGCCGAAATCGACCTCCTGGAGATCGAACGCCCCGTCGAGTTCGTCCCACCACGCCTCGTATGTGTCGGTCGGACACGACAGCGCGTAGTGGGTGTGGAGTCCACCCCGGGGAACGCCGTCGGGGCGGCGCAACAACAGCGTCGAGTCGCCGCCGACGTCGAGTGCCAGTTCCCGATCGGTCCGGGAGACGACGGGGACCGAGAGATGCTCCCGATAGAACGAGCCGATCCGCTCGAGTGATTTGACCTCCAGCGCGAGCCACCGGCAGGGACCGAGCATACCGGGAGGTGGACGCGAGCGCGAATAAATGTGAAGGCAGCGGTGAACGGTTTATACGCCGGGCGTCCCAACTCGACGTATGCCGATGAAAGGATCCGGCGAGACGGCTTTGACGGTCGTCGATCGCTTCGAGGACGGCGTCGGATGGATCGCCTACCCCGACGAGAAGATGCGGCGTGCCTCACACGCCGTCGAGAGCGAGGGGGACCTGTGGATCGTCGATCCGGTCGACGCCGCCGGCCTCGACGATCTCCTCGGAGAGTACGCCGCCCCGGCCGGCGTCGTCGTCTTGCTCGATCGACACAAGCGGGACTCGGCGGCGGTCGCGAACCGACACGACGTCCCCGTCTACGTCCCCGAATGGATGAGCGGCGTCGCCGACGCGCTCGACGCCCCGATCGAACGGTTCGACGGCCGCGTCGCCGGCTTCGATGCCATCCGACTGGTCGACAACCCGCTGTGGCAGGAAGCGGTGCTTTTCGACGGCGAGACGCTCGTCGTTCCGGAGGCACTCGGTACGGTCGAGTACTTCCGTGCGCCCGACGAATCGCTCGGGGTCCATCCGATGTTGCGGGCGTTCCCACCGAGACGGCTCCGGGAGTACAACCCGGATCGGCTGTTGGTCGGCCACGGCGAGGGCGTTTTCGAGGACGTCGGACGGACGATTCGAGACGCGGTCGAGCGGGCCCGGAGAACCGCGATCCCGATGTACTTAAAAAACGTCGGCGAAATGCTCGGGGTTCGATAACTCGGGTCCCGACAGCGGTGGCCTTTTGCGGCGGCCACACTCACTCGGCGTATGCAGATCCTCCTCACAAACGACGACGGGATCGACGCGGTCGGGCTCCGGACCCTGTACGAGCGCCTCTCGCCGACTGCCGATGTGACGGTTGTCGCCCCGGCTGACGATCAAAGCGCCGTCGGCCGACAGCTCTCACGCGCCGTCGATCTGACCGAACACGAACTGGGCTATGCCGTCGAGGGGACGCCGGCCGACTGCGTCGTCGCCGGCCTCGGCGCGCTCGATCTCGATCCCGATCTCGTCGTCTCGGGGTGTAATCACGGCGCGAACCTCGGTGCCTACGTACTCGGTCGCTCGGGAACCGTCTCGGCGGCCGTCGAAGCGGCCTTCTTCGACGTCCCGGCCATCGCGGCGTCGGTGTACTTCCCGTCCGGCGAGTTCTCGTATGAGGACTTCTCGCCCGACCCGGTCCATTTCGACGAGGCCGCCCGTGCCCTCCGGTATCTCGTCGAGCACGCGCCGAACGTCGACGTCTTCGAGACGGCCGACTATCTGAACGTCAACGCGCCGCTGCCGCCGAAAGAGGGGACAGCCCCGATGGAGATCACCCGCCCCTCGCACGTCTACGAGATGGACGCCGAACGCGACGCCGACGGGAGAGTCAGGATCCACGACCGGATCTGGGAGATGATGGCGGAGGGATCCGTCCCGGATCCCGTCGGCAGCGATCGACGCGCGGTCCTCGAGGGTCGAGTCAGCGTCTCCCCGCTGACGGCACCGCATACGACGACCGACCACGAGGCGCTTTCGGGTCTCGCCGAGGCGTACTGACCGTGCTGAACCGGATCCGGCAGATCCCGCGCGGGGAGTGGTTACGGACCGTGGGTTTCGTCGTTTCCGTCAACGCTGTCGGTGCGTTCCCGGCGTTCTTTTTCGGGGCGGATACCGGATGGTTCGACCGGCCGTGGTTCTTCCCGCCCGAGATCCTCTTTCCGATCGTCTGGATCGCGCTGTTTACGCTTCTGGGAATCGCGCTGTCGCTCGTCTGGCGTCGGGGGCGGTCCCGAAACGACGTCCGACTCGCGCTCGCTCTCTTCGGGCTCCAGTTCTTTTTCAATCTCGCGTGGACGCCGGCGTTTTTCGGCCTCCGGCGTCCTGATCTCGGGTTGGTCGTGATCGGTCTGCTCTGGGTTTCAGTCGTCTGTACGATCGTCGCCTTCGATCGCGTCGACCGACGCGCGGCGGCGCTACTCGTGCCGTATCTCGCCTGGATCTCCTTCGCTGGCGTGCTCAACTACGCCATCTACGCGGCCTGATTCGTTTCATCGAGAACTCGGGGAAGGCTCCGCATTTCAGGAGGAGGCCCTCAATTCGAACACGTGTTCACGGTCGGCGTCACAGCTCGGACAGACGTGGTGGTATACGATCCGACGCCCGTCCGATCTGCTCGTCCAGCTTTCCCTGTCGTCGTCGACGTACCCACACTCCGGACATCTGGTCTCCGCGCTCTCATACCGGGACCGAAGCCGTTCGAGGGGTGTCGAACCGGCCATGTCGTGTGATGCCATAACGTGACAATACGAATTCAACACAAATAAACATTACAGTTCGGTGTCCGATCCCCCATCGGTTCGGCCGACGGGTCTTCGGTCGCTCCACTGTCGTTTTATATTCCCGCCCCGAACCGCCGGATAATGAAGCGGGGCATCCTCGACACGATCGGCTCGCCGCTGGTACAGGTACAGTCGCCGCCCGGATCCGTGATCGCCGCGAAGATCGAATCGAAGAATCCTGGCGGATCGGCGAAGGACCGGCCGGCGCTGGCGATGGTCGAGGCGGCCGAAAAGGCGGGCGAGCTCACCCCCGGTGACCGGCTCGTCGAACCGACCTCCGGGAACACGGGGATCGGCCTCTCGGTCGTCGCCGCGGCCAAGGGATACGACGTCACGATCGTCATGCCCGCCTCGAAATCGCCGGAGCGACGGCAGCTGATGTCGGCCTACGGCGCCGACCTCGAACTCGTCGACGGAACGATCTCGGACGCGAAAGATCGCGCCGACGAACTCGAAGCCGAGGAGGGGATGGTCCAGCTCGGCCAGTTCGACAACCCAGCGAACCCCGAGGCCCATTATCGAACGACCGGTGAGGAGATCCTGAGACAGGTCGGCGATCGACGCGTCGACGCCTTGGTCGCCGGGATCGGGACCGGGGGGACGATCTCCGGGATCGGCCGCCGGCTCAGGGAACGGTTCCCGGATCTCTCGATCGTCGGGGTCGAACCCGAGACGAACGCGGTTCTCTCCGGTGGCGAACCCGGCGACGACGACTTCCAGGGGATGGGACCGGGATTCGTCTCGCCGAACCTCGATCGGGAACTGCTCGACGACGTGGAAACCGTCGGCATCGAGGCCGCGGAGGCGGAATGCCGTCGCCTCGCTCGCGAGGAGGGAATTCTAGTCGGACAGTCCTCCGGCGGTTCGCTCGTCGCCGCGAAACGCGTCGCCGAACGGCTACGAACGGACGGCGACGTCGACTGCCCCGGTCCCGACAACGACGTCGGAATCCTCGAGGACGAGCCGGCCGCCCCCGACCCGATCCCCGAGTCGTGTCCGCTGATCGTGACCGTCTTTTGGGATTCGGGCGAACGCTACATGTCGACCGGGCTCTTCGAGTAGCGGATTTCGAGCGCTGTGTCGGTCCGGAAGGTTACTATACCGTGTCCCGAACCTCGGCGCATGAGCGTTCGTACCGCCACCGACCCGGTCCGATATCCACCGGTCGATACTGGCCGTCACTTCTCCCCTCGGCGATGAGGATCGCGATCAACCAACTCGAGGCCTACAACCATCTGGCCTCGCGGGGGGCAAAACAGGCCGCCCGAGCCCTCTCACAGATGACCGGTATCCGGTTTCGACACGACGTGACCGGTGTCAGTCTGGTTTCGGAAGATGCGCTCGACGACGTGTTCACCGGACAGCGGTACGTCGGCGTCCAGGTCGGGATGAGCGGCGGGCTCTCGGGGGAAACGATGTTGATATTCGACCCGCAGTCGGCCCGACGGCTCCGAGAGCGGCTCAGCGCTCGCGGTGGCGAAGACGAACTCGTTGGCGGCGCCTTCGCGGAGCTTGGAAACATCATGATCGGCGGGTTCGTCGACGGGTGGGCGAACCACCTCGACACCTCGGTCGACATCACGCCCCCGACGTACATCGAGGCGAGCGGCACGCGGATCCTCCCGCAACTCACTCGCCGTGACGCCGCCGAGTACGGCGTGTTCCTCTTCGAGAGCCGCCTCGAGGCCGTCGAAAGCCGACTTTCGGTGCCGATCTATCTGATCCCAGAGTACAGCGAGTTCGTCGAACTCCTCGAGGGGCGCCCGGACGGCCTCGCCGTCCCGGCCGAGAAGCTCACCGTCTTCAACGGCTTCGCCGGGCGAAGCGCGACCCACGCCTCCGAACAGATCGCCCAGCTCACCGGACTCCGAACGGACGTCGACGTCAGCCAGCTCCGGTTCCTCTCGTTTTCGGATATCTCCGCCGAGGTCGGATCGGATACGTACGTGAGCGTCGTCTTCGAGTTGAGCGGGCTCCCGAGCGGCTTTTTTCTCGCCATGTTCAGCGAGGAGTCCGCCCGGCGCATCGCCGACGCGATGACGCCCGGCGGCGTCGGTCCCGGTGACGGCGACATGACCGAGGCGGCGATAAAGGAACTCGGCAACATCATCACGAGCGGGTTCATCGACAGTTGGGCGAACAGCTTAGAGACCACTATCGAGCATTCGCCGCCGGAGTTCCTCAGAGACTCGGGAACGAACGTCATCCGATCGGTTCAAACCCGGCTTCCGGAACAACAGGAGTACGCGTTCACGATCGATACATCGATCGAGATCCACAACCGGAAGGCCGAGGTGCAGCTGTACGTGTTGCCCGATACGCGCGAACTCACGGAGGCGCTCTCGGCGCTTCCGGCCGCGACGTTCGGGTGATCGTCGAACCGGGCCGATTTTATCCGTCGGAACCGAACGCACGCGGTATGAGCGAAAACGCCCCAGAGATCCCGATCGTCTGTCCCGCGTGTGACACGCGGACTCGGATCCCTTTCCCGGAGGTCGAAGAGACGGTGGCCCGACACAACGAGGAGCTACACGACGGACAGTCGGTGGCCTCGGTCGACCCGGACGTCTTCGACCAACTGGCCGACTACGTGGCGTCGGATCTGGGCCTGCTGGATGAGCAGTGACGCTCGAGCATGGTATATATACTTATCGCGGTATTGTGCGGCAATAACCGATCCGACCGACGGTTAATGACCTGCGGTTCCTCGATCGGGGTATGCCAGAGACCGAGTCCGTAGTCGGCTCGCTTCCCCCGAGCGCGAAACTCGTTTATAAAACACTCCAGTACGAGGGTCCGATGACCCAGTCACAGCTGGCCGATGCCTCGCTGCTCCCCCAGCGGACCGTCCGCCACGCGCTTCGGAAACTCGAGGCCGTCGACGTCGTCGAAGAGTCCATCTACCTGATGGACGCTCGGAAATCGAGTTACCGCTTGGCCGACACAGACGATTCCGATGCCGGGGTCATCACGGTCTGACTGTCGGCGAAACGCTCCGCTCACCGATCCTTTTTGAACCAGCTCGATGCGGTGTTGAACCGTCTCTCCGTCTCCGTCCGGTAACTGGCCGCTGTTCTCGGCGCCACCGTTTTCGCCGATCGGCGGAGGGAACTCCGGAAGCTCGCTCACCGACGCCGAGCCCACACCTGGAACGGTCGGACGCTGGGATCAGACACGGGAGTCGTCCGCCCGAGATCGATTGCCCAAGACGCAGTACAACAACGTGGGAATTACAGAGATGATTTTATATATACTACCCGTTCACCCGAACATGAACGGGAATTCCGTCCAGAAGGGATCGACCCGTCCGGGACATGAGCGACTGTCGTCCGCCCCGAGGCCGGAACGGCCGGTTTTCCCTCGTGAGTTCGACGGGCGGAACCGGGTGATCTAAAGCGATGCCGCGAGCGACTCTCACCCTGACGGTCCCCGAGTTCGTCTGGATCGGCGAACTCTCCCGGACGCTCCCGGACGTCCGGCTCCGCGTCCTCGCTGCCGTTCGAAACGAGGCGTCGGGCGTCGCCCTCGTCGAGCTCTCCGCCTCCGATTCCGAGGCGGTTATCGAGGAGATGCGGGCGTACGACAGCGTCTCGACGCTCGAAATATTGAGCGACGACACCGACGAGACGCTCGTCCAACTCGAGACGTCCGAACCGCTGCTCCTCGAGCCGATCCAGCAGGCGGGCGTGCCGCTGGAGATGCCCTTCTGCATCGAGGATGGAGAGGTCGTCTGGGAGGTGACTGCCTCGAGAAGCCGGCTGTCGATGCTCGTCGAGCGGTTGGACGAACTCGGAATCCCGTTCAGGGTCGATTCGATCTATCAGGAGGTCGGATCCGAACAGCTGCTGACCGACCACCAGTGGGACGTCCTGCGGATGGCGGCCGAACACGGCTATTACGACACTCCCCGGGAGTGTACTCAAGAGGAACTGGCCGACGCGCTCGGCGTCGCCAAATCGACCTGTAGCGAGACGCTCCATCGAGCCGAAGAGCAGGTCATCAAGCGCTTCCTCGAGATGCACGACGGGGAGGGAGTCGAACCCGACCCGATCGAACGGACGGCCTGAACGAAATCCTCGGGACGGTAACCGTTACGTCGAAACGCCCAGATATTCCTCGAGTACCGCCTCGTTTTCGCGGAGCTCGGCGCTCGGAGCAGCGTGTGCGACCCGTCCGTTTTCGACGAGATAGATGAAATCGCAGACGTCGAGGGCGACGTGGACGTTCTGTTCGATCAAAAGCACGGTCCGTCCGCGCTCCCGGAGGTCCTCGATGATTTCGACGACCTGGTCGACGATCCCCGGTGCGAGCCCCTCGGTCGGTTCATCGAGCAACAGCAGTTTCGCGTCTCCGACCATCGCCCGGGCGATCGCGAGCATCTGCTGTTCGCCGCCGCTGAGACCCATCCCGGAGGCGTCGCCGCGGCCTTGCAGGTTCTCGAACGTCGCGAGGGTCTCCCCGACAGCGTCCGGATCCGCCCCCGAACCAAGCGCCGCCAGCCGGAGGTTCTCCCGGACCGTGAGGTTCTGGAAGATCCGACGCTCTTCGGGGACCAGGGCGATCCCGCGAGAGGCGGTTCCCTCGGGTTCCGTGCCGCTTATCTCTCGGCCGTCGAAGACGATCGTCCCCGACCGGGGGGAAACGGATCCCATGATCGCCCGCAGCGTCGTCGTCTTCCCGGCCCCGTTGCGGCCGACGAGTCCGACGATCTCCCCGTTTCCGACCTCGAAGGAGAGTTCGTTCAGAACGGTCGTCTTCCCGTAGCCGGCCGTCACCTTTTCGAGGCGCAACAGCGGCTCCTCGAGTCGGCGTTCCGTCACGGATCGTACCCCCCGAGATAGGCCTCTTGAACCCGGTCGTCGTTCGCGATGGTACCTGGCGTTCCGGTCGCCAGGACGCTCCCATCGTTGAGAACGGTGATCCGATCGGAGATCCGCATCACCAGGTCGATGTCGTGTTCGACGAGCAAGAGCGTCCGATCCGCCAGTACGTCCTCGATCAGTTCGATCGTGGCTCGGGTCTCCTCGCCGCTCATGCCTGCGGTCGGCTCGTCGAGCAAGACGACATCCGGGTCCGTCGCCAACACGAGCCCGAGTTCGAGGCGCCGGCGGTCGCCGTACGCGAGATCGCTCGCCCGAGTGGCGGCGAGCCCCTCGAGCCCGATCCGTTCGAGGACGGATTCGGTGCGGCGCACGATCGGTTCGATCCCCTCGGGATCGGCCAAGAGTCGCTTTCGGACGGACAGCTCCCCGTAGGCCCCCGCCTGGACCGACAACCGAACGTTTTCACGCACGGAGAGGCCGTCGAACACCGTCGTCAGCTGAAACGATCTGGCGAGCCCCCGGGAGACTCGCTCGGCGGGCGAACGGGTCGTAATCGCTTCCTCGCGGAGCGAGACCGAGCCGGACGTGGGCGCCATCGCGCCGCTTATCAGATGAAACAGGGTCGTCTTCCCGGCCCCGTTCGGCCCGATCACGCTTCGGAACTCGCCCTCGGGGACCGTCAGGCTGACGCCGTCGACGGCGGTCAACTCCTCGAAGCGCTTCGTGAGCCCGTCGGTTCGGAGGGCGGGTGTCCCCTCCGTCCGGTCACTCATCGGGCTTCACCTCCGGCCGGGAGGCGTTCCCGTCGGATCCGCCCCTCCGACGGTCGATCGCCTCGGAGAGTTTCATCGGCAGCGATATCAGCCCCTTCGGGAGGAAAAGCACCACGAGGATGAACACGACACCGAGTATCAGCCGCCACCACGGCACCAGCGCCGACAGGTACTCCTCGAAGAGCGTGAACACCGCCGCGCCGACCATCGGCCCGTACAGCGTCCCCGAGCCGCCGAGGATCGCCATGACGATGACCTCGCCGCTGTTGATCCAGTGGAGAAGCGACGGGGAGGCGAAGCCGGTGTACAGCCCGAACAGCGCCCCGGAGAGTCCGGCGAGAGTCCCGCTGAGCACGAACGCCTGCCGCTTGAACGACTGCACCCGATAGCCGACGAACCGGGCCCGGAGTTCGTTCTCCCGGACCGACTGCAGCACCGTTCCGAACGGCGAGGTCATGACCCGCCGCACGAGGAGGTACGCGCCGACGACCGTCCCGAGCAACAGATAGTAGAACAGCGCGTCGCCGGTGAAAGCGATCGGCTCGATGCCGACGATGACCTCGCTGAACCGGATCCCGACGTCACCGAACCCGTAAAGCGGCTCCGGCGCACCGAACAGACCGTTGCTCCCGCCGGTGATCTCGAGTCGGAGACTCGCCCGGTGGACGACCTCCGCGAACGCCAGCGTGATCATCACGAAGTACACCCCCGAAACGCGGATCGCGATCCGGGCGACGATCCACGAGACGAGCACGGCGGCGCCGACGGCGAGCGCCAGCGCGATCGGCGCCGACGGGGTGAGATGGATCAACACCAAGAGGAGCACGTACGCGCCGAGCCCGTAAAACAGCGTATGCCCGAGCGAGATCAACCCGGTGTACCCCAAGATGATGTCGAGGCTCATCGCGAACAGCGCCCAGATCAACACGGTGATCAGAAGCGAGACGACGAATCCCGAGTAGAGGACGCCCTCGAAAACCGGAACGAGCGCCAGCGCGATCACGACGCCGATCCCGAGCCGACCCCGAAGTCGCTCCCCGAGGAACGAACTGTTCGTCCCGCTGACGAACGCGCTCGGATCGGAGCCACCCGCTCCGATTCCGTCTCCCCCGCCGCCGAACAGTCCCTGCGGTCGAACGAGCAGGACGGCGATCATGAGCAGGAAGATAACCATCCCCTGGAAGACGGGGAGATACGTACCGACGAAACTCTGGACGAGCCCGACGAAGAGCCCGCCGACGACGGCGCCGCGGAAGCTTCCGAGACCGCCCAACACGACGATGACGAACGCCGGGATGATGACCGCGTTCCCCATCTCGGGGTTGAGGCTCTGATAGCCGCCGAGGACGATCCCCCCGAAGGCCGCGAGCGCCGCGCCGAAACCGAACACCCGCGTGTAGTAGCTGTCGATATCGATCCCGAGATTTCGAACCATCGGTCGGTCCTCGGAGCCGGCCCGAACGATCAGCCCGTACCGGGTGTACCGAAGGAGCCCCCACGTGAGAAGGGCGAGTAGCCCCCCGGCGAGGATCATGAAGTAGTTGTACATCGAGTAGGAGAACCCCAAGACGACGAGCGGCTGATCCATCAGTCCGGGCGATGACAGAAACCGGGGCTCGTCCCCCCAGAGCTGTCGTCGGAGGTCGTACAACACCAACAGGAGACCGAACGTGAGCAGGATATGCGCCAGATGGCCGCGCCCGTACACTCGACGGATCGTCAGCCGCTCGATACCGGCCCCGATCGCGCCGACCAAAAGCGGGACGACGAGCAAGGCGAGCCAGAACCCGGCTTCCCCGCCCCAGGCGACGAGTGAGAACGCGAAGTACCCGCCGAGCGCCAACAGCTCGCCGTGGGAGACGTTGAGAACGTCCATCACGCCGAAGACGATAGAGAGGCCGGCGGCCACGAGGACGTAGACGACCCCGATCGTCAGCCCGTTGAGCAGCAACTCCAGCAGTTGGGCGGGCCCGATCATCGGACTTTCGGGGGTTTCGACGTCCGATCCGGCTGTCGGTGCCCGACCGGCAGTATGTAGAGTCGATCCATACGCTTCCTACGTGTTCTCTCTGGAGGGGGCGTATAAAACGCTGCGCTCGCGGTCGATCGTTCGGACACTCCACGGTTCGTTCGTCGCGTCGGTCGACGGGTTCGGCGCCGGTCGAGACCCGGCTACCGGTCGTCGAACTCGACGCCGGTGATCTCGAAGCGAGCCCCGCCGTCGGCGCTTTCCGTGACCGCTATCTCCCAGCCGTGGGCGTCGACGATCCGCTCGACGATGCTGAGGCCGAACCCCGTTCCGTCCGCGTTCGTTGAGTAGCCGAGATCGAAGACGTCCTCGCGGTTTTCGGCGGGGATCCCGGGACCGTCGTCGGCCACGTAAAACCCGTCCGCCAACTCGCCGATCGTAACGAGGAGATCTCTCCCATCGGTGGAGCGGTTCGGAAACTCCGTTCCGGAGTTTTCCTCATCACAAGAGACGGCGTCGCCGTCCCTCGAACGACCGTGCTCGACACTGTCATCGGCCTGCAGCCGATTGCTCGTGGAAGCATGTTCCACGCTGTCGTCGGATTTCATCCGACTGCTCGTCGAGCCGTGCTCGACGCTGTCATCGGCCTGCAGCCGATTGCTCGTGGAAGCATGTTCCACGCTGTTCCGAAACAGGTTCTCGAACACCTGTTTCAGCCGGCTCTCGTCGGCGCGGACCGATCGGTCGATTTCGACTCGAAGCTCCGCGTCCCCCGTTTCGACGTTCGACCAGGAGCGACCGACGACCGAACCGAGTTCGACCGACTCGAAGTCGGTGACCGCCTCACCTTCCCGCGCGAGCGCGAGCAGGTCCTCGATCAGCGTGTCCATCCGATCGTGGGCGCGCTCGGCCGCCTCGAGATGGACGCTGTCGCACTCCTCGCCCGCGAGTTCCACCCGACCCTCAGCGACCCGGAGCGGGTTCCGCAGGTCGTGGCTGACGACGCTCGCGAACTCCTCGAGTCGGGCGTTCTGTCGTTTCAGTTCCTGTTCCCGCCCCTTCCGCTCCGTGATGTCCCGAACGACGCCGATCCGCTCGGTGTGCCCGTCGCGTTCGACGTTGATGAGTCGGAGTTCGATCGGCGTTTCTCGGCCGTCGGCGTCCTCAAGTGTCGTTTCGATCGTGCCCGAGTCGCGGGCGCCCTCGCGGATCCCCTCACGGATCTCGCCGGCCCGCTCGACGACCGTCTCGGAGACCCACTCCGTGATGTGTGTCCCGAGGAGCTCCTCTCGGGGAACCTTTTTCATCGACGCGTACCGATCGTTGACGTAGATCAGACGGTCGTCCCCGTCGAGGACGTATATCCCGTCGTTCAGCTGCTCGAAGACCGCCTCGTAGCGTTCGAGTTCCCGTTCCCGTTCCCTGCGATCGGAGACGTCCCGGACGACGCCGGTCGTCGCGAAGGGATCTCCGGACTCGTCCTCCAGGAGTGTGATCCGGGCCTCGGCAGGGATTTCCCGCCCGTCAGCCGTGTGTATCGTCTCCGACAGATGAACGACGGGCGTCCGCGTCGTGAGTAACTCCCGGATCAGTTCGTTTCCCCGCCGGATATCCGCTTCGCCGAGATAGATCGAGACGCCGTTGCCCAAAAGCTCCGATCGGTCGTACCCGGTCAGCTCGGTGAACCTGTCGTTGACCATCCGGAACCGGCCGTCGAGATCCAGCGTGTAGACCGCGTCCCCGGCCGCCTTGAGAACGTTCTCGTACTCTTTTAGCTCCCGTTCTCGCTTTTTCCGGTCAGTGATATCGGACGTGATGCCGACGATCCGGTCGGCCTCGCCCGCGGTGTTTTCGACCGGGAACGCCCGGTCCCAGACCCACCGAACTTCCCCGTCCGGTCGCACGATCCGGTACTCCTCGTCGTACGTCCCCTCGATCTGTTCGGAAAGCGCGTTCCGGACCCGTTCGCGGTCTTCGGGGTGAATCGCCTCGAGGAACGCCTCCCGATCGTCGTAGAGCGATTCGACCGGGCGACCCCAGATCTCCTCGAACGCGGAGTTCACGTAGCGTAGCTCGGACTCCTCGAGATCGGATATCCAGACCATCTCACGGACGTTCTCCGCCAGTTGACGGACCGGTATATCCCGCTGCTGTGACGCTTTCCCGCGGCGTCGATGGCCTTCCTCCCCGGCCCCACCGTCCTCGACCGCGCTCCGGACCCGACGAGCCAGCGTTTCGTGCGTTTCGGTGTCGCGGCCGGCCGGCAGATAGCCGGTTACACCGACTTCGACCGCGTCGCCGGCGATCGATTCGGAGCCGTCCTCGGTATACAGGACGACGGGGAGTTCGGGGGCCCACTCGCGGACGGTTTCCAGGAACCCGATCCCGTCGAACTCCGGCGGACTGTGACCGGAAACGACACAGTCGATCCCGTCGGATCGTACCCGCTCGAGCCCTCGGTCGCCGCCGAGTGCGGTCTCGACGTCCAGTCCGTCGTCGATCGACTCGAGTGCCGTGGCGGTTCGGGTCGCCGTGTTCGGGTCGGCGGCGACGTACAACACGCTGATCGACGAGCCGACTTCCCCGTCGCTCGGTGGGTTGTCGGCGGTCATCCGCGAGCAGACGTACCCTCTGGCCGACGGGACGGGCCCCTCGACCCCCTTCCGGGGCCGTTTCGCCCCATCCCACACCGCCGATGTGACGCCACGCTCCACGCGATCATGTAATCGAGAATCACTCACCCACCGTACTTTAATCAACGTTTCGAATCGATCGGTGAGGCCGGATTCGACCCCGGAGACGACCCGCAGGGGTGCTGGAGACATTCCGGACGGCCGAGTCGAACCTTTTTTGAGTACCACAGCAGTAGAGGCGGCTACCAATGGCTATCAAACCCGCCTACGTCAAAAAGACCGCCGCGTTGCTCATGGAACGATACCCGAAAGCGTTCGGCGACGATTTCGAACACAACAAGGAACTCGTCTCCGAACTGACGAACGTCGAGTCGAAGGGTGTCCGCAACCGGATCGCCGGCTACGTCACACGCAAGAACCGCGTTCCGGAAGAGGCGGCCTGAGTTTTCCGGAAGAGGCGGCCCGAGTTTTCTCCCGCGTGAGAGTCCCCGTTGGTCCCCGAACGGACCGGGGTTTCTCACGGACGTTCATAATATCTCCCGGATTCTGACCCGATTACCACAACCGTTTTCCTGTGGCTCACCATACCACCGGCAATGTCTACTCGCGTAGGTGTCCTCGGTGCGACCGGTGCCGTCGGACAACGACTCATCCAGCTGCTCGTACCGCACCCGGAGTTCGAGATCGCCGCCCTGACCGCGTCGGCCTCAAGCGCCGGCCGACCGTACCGTAAGGCGGCCAAGTGGCGCGTCGACGCGCCGATCCCCGGGGAGATCGCCGATCTCACGGTCGTCGAGACCGATCCCGAGGCGGTCCCCGACGACGTCGATCTCCTCTTTTCGTCGCTGCCCTCCGATGTCGGCGCGGCGATCGAGCCCGAGTTCGTCGAGGGCGGCTACGTCGTCTCCTCGAACTCTTCGAACGGCCGAATGGACGAGGACGTCCCGCTGACGATCCCGGAAGTCAACGCCGACCATCTCGGGCTCCTCGAGGTCCAGCGCGACGAGCGCGGCTGGGACGGCGCGTTACTGAAAAACCCCAACTGCTCGACGATCACGATGGTTCCCACGCTGGCCGCCCTCGATCAGTTCGGCCTCGAACGGATCACCGTCTCGACGCTGCAGGCCGTCTCCGGCGCCGGCTACTCCGGCGTCACGTCGATGGAGATCATCGACAACGTCCTGCCGCACATCGGCGGGGAGGCCGAAAAGATGGAGACCGAATCGAGAAAGCTGCTCGGCTCCTTCGACGGAGCGGAGGTCGAACTCCACGGCGCCGACGTTTCGGCCTCATGTAACCGGGTTCCGACCCTCGATGGCCACCTCGAGAACGTCTGGGCCGATCTCTCGGAGGACCCCTCGATCGGGGCGATCGTCGAGGCGCTCGAGTCGTATCCGTCGGTCGATCTTCATTCCTCGCCCGAACGGCTCATCGAGGTCTTCGAAGAGCCCGATCGACCCCAGCCCCGTCTGGACCGGAACCTCGGCGGCGGGATGGGGATCGGCGTCGGCGGGATCGAACCGACGACCGACGGGATCCAGTACAACTGTCTGGCCCACAACACGATGCGGGGCGCCGCCGGCGCGAGCGTGCTGAACGGCGAACTGCTGCTCGAAGAAGGGTACTTATAAGAGGCCGCTCACTCGTCTTCGAACTCGAACCCTTCGATCGGTCGGCGACTGCCGTCGGCGTCGTCTTTCTCGTACTTATAAACTACTCCATCCTCCTCGTCGGCCGTCGCGTTGTGTGAGCCGTCACAGAGCGCCCCGTTCGAGGAGAGTCCACAGCGACAGATATAGAGCTGTCCGTCCTCGCCGAGATCGGAGCTGTCGAAAACTTCCGGGCTGCGCGCTTCGTGTCGGACCTCTCGTGGCATACGAGCCGATCG
>CAZWZX010000012.1:10376-23818 GCA_964638655.1 uncultured Natronomonas sp. | reverse complement strand
CAACAGCGACACCACGAGCGGGCCGACGATGAGCCCGAGCGGGCCGATCGTGAGGATGCCGCCGACGAAGCCGACGAAATACAATCCGGATGAGATCTTCCCCGTCCGGGCGGCGAGTCTGGTTCGGATGACCGCGTCGGGGATAAAGGAGACAACGGCGAGCCCCAACACCAGGACTGCGACCGCCCGGGTGGTCGCGCCGATCAGGAGATCGCTCGCTGCCAACGCAACGACGAGAATGCTCGGCCCGAGGATGGGAACGAACTGGAGGATCCCAGCGATGACGGCTAGCGAGAACGACGATCCGTAGCCCAGAGCCGAAAACAACGCGAACGCGAGGACGAACGTCGCTGCCGCCGTCGCCGCCTGGATGACGTAAATCGAGTACAGCGTCGTCCGCGTTCGGAGGTGCAGCCGCGTCGGGATGTCGTGATATTCGGGCGGGACGATCCTGAACGCGGCCGACCTGACCGCGCCGGGCCGATAGAGGATCCCGTAGACGAGGAAGGTGAACACGGCCATCGAGAGAACGAGCCGCGGAGCCGCAGCGGCGACCGCGATCGCGAACTGGCGAATCACTCCCTGGGCAGTCTCCACGAGCGGCGCCACCTCGAGGACCACTTCGAACCCCCCCGCGCTGATCGGTATCGTTTCGGGAAGCCCCCCGAACGCCTCGAATAGCTCCCCTCGACGTCGATACACGACGTACAGTACCGGGACGATCAAGACCACGACGACGAGAAAAGCGACGACGGTGGCTATCAGGCTCGCGACCCGACGCGAAAGCCCCCGCCGGACGAGCTGCTGACGGAGCGGATACAACACGTACGCGACCGTGATCGCAAATATCACCGTCTGTAGAATCTCCGCCAGAACGACGGCTGTGAGCGCAGCGATGGCGACGAGCAACGCGCCGAGCGTCCGTTGGCGAGTGAATATCATGCTACATTATCACAAGTGCGGGCCTAAACCGTTCCGACACCGAGCGTTGAGGGTTCGACACGGGCGGCGTGAGCGACTCTTCACCGGCGGCGGTCGTCGGTCCGGTCTGCGCCGGATCGGTTTTCCGGCTGGAGCAAGTACAACACGAGACACACTCTGCCACTCGTCGCCGCACTCGGAGGAATACGCCATCGCGACAGACAGCGGGGCATCGCCGACCGACGGTCTCTCGGTCCGACCAAGCTACGTCATTTTTCGGGAACCCCACATTCGAGGCGGATCGAGAGCGCCCTTCAACAAGAGTAAAGTCCCTGCTGTGTATCCGTGGTCATACCGTATTCCTATGGTAGGTGACGCTTCGTTCCAGCGGAAGGCTCAACTGGACAAAAGAGAGCGGGAACATCTCGAGGCCGTCGTCACGGAGATGCGCGACCGCGTCGAGAACAACGTCGAGTTCCGGCTTACCCGACTGGGACTCGACACCGAGCCGGAGGACCTCGACACCCTCGAAGGAGACGCCCGCAGCATCGCCGAGGCGATCGATCTCGAAGGGGCGGAGGGACACGGCTGGGGGGAAGCGTTCGAGCAGTACGTCACGGGTGTCGGCTACACGATCGTCAACCGGCTGGCCGCGCTTCGGTGCATGGAGGTGCGAGACTTCACCGACGAGGAAGTCACTGTTTTCAAAGACAACAGCCTGACTCCGGCCGCCGAAACGCTCGTCCACGAGGAGTTCCTGTTGGAGGACGAGGCGATCATCCGGGCGTATCGCGACGCGTGCGATGAACTCGCCGAGGAGATCGAGATCCTCTTCGACTCCGAGTCGGCCTACAGCCAGCTCGATCCCGACCGCGATACGTTCGAAGATCTCTGTGTGATGCTCGATTCGGTCCCCGACGAGGTCTGGCGCGCCGACGACGTCCTGGGGTGGATCTACGAGTACTACAACCGCCCGATCGTCGAGGCGCTGGACGCCAAGAACACGCTCGAACCCGAGGACGTGGGGCCGGCGAACCAGTTTTATACCCCCCATTGGGTCGTCCGGATGCTCACCGACAACTCCCTCGGGAAGCTCTATCTCGAAGCCACCGGACAGGAGTCGACGGTACCCGAGCCGGCCGCGCTCTCCCCCGAAGCGCGCAAGGAGCGCCCGGTCACGCCGGCGGACAGCCCCTCCGTTCCCGAGCTCTGTACCTACCTCATCCCGGACGAAGAGCCGGGCGACGCCCCCGACTTCGACCATCCACGGGAGCTACGAGTAATCGACCCCGCCTGCGGCAGCGGACACTTCCTCTTGTACGCCTTCGACGTGCTGGAGCGGATCTGGTGGGCCGAGACCGATCTCGACCGCGCGGAGATCCCGGCGAAGGTGCTCGAACACAACCTCTCCGGCGTCGACATCGACCTGCGCTCGTGTCAACTCACGGCGTTCAACCTGTATTTGAAAGCCCGGACGCGCGCCGAGGCGGAAGGCGGCCGCTTCGAGATGCCCACCGTCGACATCGTCTGTGCGGACGCCCGCGTGGCGGAGCTAGAGGAGGGCGCCGAGGTGCTGGACGAGATCACCGGCGAGGGGACGGAGCTCCGTGAAGCGCTCGCCGGGATCATCGACACGTTCCAGCACACAGAGGCGCTCGGGAGCCTGCTCGACGTGAGCGGGACGCTCGAGGACGTGTTCGAAAGCGGACAGACGGGCCTCGGGGACTGGAGCGACGGGACGCACCGATCGCTGAATTCGTTTTTAAGGGCGCTCCGTGAGGCGGTCGACGAGCGTTCGTCGGATTCGTTCGGCGAGCGGAACCTCAGGAGCTTTTTAAACCTCCTCGTAGTGCTGACCCAGGAGTACGACGTGGCGTTGATGAACCCCCCGTACGGGTCGGGCGGGCGGATGCCTGACGGCGTTCAGGCGTACGTCGAAGAGCACTACGAGTACCCGACGGAGTACTACATCAATTTCTTCGAGGCCTGCGACGGGTTTACGAGGGAGAACGGACGGGTCGGCATGCTCGTGCCGTGGTCGTTCATGTTCCGGAAGTGGTTCCAGGGTTTCCGAGAGGACTTCGTCGGTGAGTTCGGCGCGTTCGATTTCTTCACGGAGTTCGGCTACGACGTCCTCGACAACGCGACCGTCGGAACGGTCGGAACCGTGATCAGATCCGGAACGGTCGGGGAACCGGACGGGACGTTCGTGCGACTGGCCGACGTGGACAAAGAGAACAAAGAGCGTCAGTTCGCCAGGGCGGCCTTCGAGACCGACGTCGTCGACGGGGTACGGAGACGGTACAGGCGGGACGTCTCGGAGTTCGACCGCGTCCCCGGAACGCCGATGTCGTATTGGGTCCCCGACGAGTTGCGGGCGGCGTTCACGTCGGACGCGGTTATCGACGCCGACAACGCCGGGCTCGAAAGGGAAAGCGCGGGACATATGAGCCAGGGTCTGGCGACCGCCGACGACGGGCGGTTCGTTCGATACTTCTGGGAGACGACCGATCGTGAGGGCTGGTCACCGTTCGCGAAGGGGGGTGCGGACTCGGAGTTCCTCCCGCAACTCAAACACACGGTTCGGTGGGGAGACGCTTCGAAGGAAGTGACCCGGTACGTGAAGTCGTATCCGAGAAACGTCGCGGACTACGGGACGGAGTGTCTGACCTACACCGTCTTCAAACGCGGCGGGCGGCGGTTCGGATACCTCCACGAGGGTGCGGTGTTCAGTCACGTCGGCTCGGTCGTGGTCCCGGACCGCGATATCTGGACGATGCTGGGATACGCGAACAGCCACCTGTTCAGTTACCTGATGATCGCACAGACACAGGAGCGAAACTGGGACGTCGGGTTGGTCTCCCGGATGCCGTGGCCGGAAGCGCTGGAGGGCAACGGCTCACACGCCGAAAGCGCCAAGGAGGCCGTCGGACACGTCCTCTCCGAGCGAAAGTACGAGTTCGTTTCACCGCATTACGACGGACCCGTCCTCTTGGACGTCCTCGGCGTTCGGGACCCGCTATCGCAGTACGAACACCCACACCGGGTCCTAAGCGAGAAGCTGACGCTCGAGGAACCGGCTGCGGATGTCGGTTTCGACGCGGATATCGAGACGCTCGGCGTCGCCGCGGCGAAACATCGAGTGCGAACGAGGGCGAAGCTTCAGTCCTGCGTGGACGAGATCAACGCCGCGGTCTTCGACTGCTTCGGGATCACCGACGAACAGCGCGAAACGGTGCTTCAGGAGATCGCCCTCCGGACGATCGAAGACCCGCGCGAACGGGACGAACACGACCCAGAGACCGTCTCGGAGCCGTCAGAGGAGTTCCCCGAACAGGTCAAAGATCTCCTCCTTCACTTCACGCTCCGGGCAGTCAGCAACGCCGAAGACGGCATCGTTCCCCTCTCAGATCTCGACGGCGAGGACGACCTCCTCACCCGTATCGAGGCGGAGTTCGAACGGGTCTGGGGCGAGCACGCACAGGCTCGCCTCGTAGAAGTCGACGGCCTACTCGGCACCCAAAGCGCCGCCGAGGAGGCCTACCCGAACCTCCGGACGTGGCTCGAAAACGACCTCTTCGCGTACCACGTCTCGAAGTTCGACCGGACGCCGGTCCTGTGGCGGTTCACGACCGAGCGGCTCGTCTCCGACCCGGAGGGGGAGGGCTTCGGCTGTCTCGTGGACTACCACCGACTGGACGAGGGCGTTTTTGATCGGCTCCAACACCGGTATCTCGAACCGCGAAAGGCCCGCCTCCGGGAACGACGGAGCGCTGCCAACCGGCGTCGGAGCGACGGATCGCTCTCGACCGCCGAGCAGGCCGAAGCCGCAGCGGAGTACGCTCGCTGTGAGAGTGGGATCGAACAGATCGATGTGTTCGAAGGCCGGTTAGCGGAGCTGGCACAGACGACTCCCCGCGAGTGGCCCAAAGAGCAGCGACAGGTGGCCGCCGAGGCCACCGACCGAGTCGCCGAGTTCCGAGAGCGAACCGAAAAGCGCCTCGAAGCCGTCGACGAGTTGGCCGGGATGGACGACGTCGATATGGCCGAGCTGTTCACCGGCAACTTCTACGGGAAGGTCGAAACACGACGCGAAGAGTGGATCGACGCGCTGGCGGATCTCGAAGCGGCGTTCGACGCCTACGCCGCCGACCCGGACGAGCCCGTCGAGGCGCATCTGTACGATCTCTTCGAGTACTACGTCGAGGATCTCCTCGGGAGTTCGCACTTCGCGAGCAACGGCATCCTCTATATGACCTACTACTTCGACGGTTTCGAGGAACCCGACCAAGCGCGCCTCGACGATGCGGGCGTCTCCCGCCGACAGCGGCTCATCGCACGGCTCGCGAGCGATCTGGACGACTACATCGAGTTGGGCGAGTCGATCTCCGACGACTGCGAACGCGTTTCCACGGCGATATCCGGCGACTGGGCCGATCGGGCGCTCTCGGAGGTCACGACCGCCGGCTACCGACCCAAACACGGACACGGCGTCGAGATCAACATCGGGCCGCTCGCCGAGGCCGAGATCGTGCCGAAGACCGTCGACGATCGAGTGCTGTGAGCTAACCGACGGATCGGCCGCACCGTCCGGCGGGACCGGGGCGATCGAGGGGTCGTTATAACTCCATCCGATCGGTGAGTTCGACCGGATCGCCGTCGCTCCAATCCATGAGCTTCGGTTCCTCTTCGAGGACGAGATACGTCGTGTCGTCGCCGACCCACGATCCGCTGTTCGCTACGGATCCATCGGCGCTGATCGCGGGGTGGTGGGTATGACCCGTACAGATCACGTCGATGTCCGGCTCGTCGCGAACGTAGCGCCGCGCGTCGCGGTACTGCTCGCGTGCGTTACACCCGGTCTGACACCGATCCATCCGTGTGACTCGCTCCGCTAACGTTCCGCGGGTGATCCGATCGCGGTACAGTTTGAAAGCGGTTTTGAGCGCGGACAGATACGAGCGTGCGTCGGTGTACATCGCCCACTTCTGGGAGAAGGTCGCACCGATGACGTCGTCGCTCACCAACGCGAGTTTGTCGAAGTACCACGGGTCCTGGAGAGGGTCGAACTGATGACCGTGCAAGAACGCGTACGACGTCGTTTCGTACTCGAGGGTCAGCTCAGGTCGATACTCAGTCTCGTAGAATCCACGTCGCCCCGCTTCGATGTCTTTCCGGGCGTACCAATCGTGGTTCCCCAACACGTAGTGGACGTCGATACCTTCCTCGCGACACTCCTCGAGGGTCGCGAAGACGTCGAAGTCGTCCCGCGTGACCGACCGCATGTCCCGGCGCCATAGGTCCTCGATGTCCCCGTTGAGAACGAGATCCGACGGTCGGAGCTCGTCCCGGACGTAGGAGAGAAACTCCGTGAACGCCGTCCGGTTGGCATACACCGAGCTCATTCCCTCGGTACCCAGGTGCGTATCGGAGACGGTGACGATCATGGGTGGGGCCGCTGTCCCGTATCTCATCGCGGAGAGAGAAAAGAATACCGGGCCGCTACGGGACGATTCGAGCGAGAGGGACCAACGTACCGACGAACACCGACGGCTCGTTTCCTTCGGGGTGAGTCTCGTATTAGTCACGGGATCGACCAACGAGTCCGAGTGACTGTGTCGGAACGAACGGAAAGCGATTCGAACCCGTTTTCGGATACCGCGGCCGAATGTCGGGACACGGACATCCACTCGGTGTCGTCGCATCGTTGGACGAGGATTCCCTCGAGGAGTTCGACGACGATCTACGCGGAGCCCTCGTGTTGCCCGACGGCGAGGAGTACGAAGACGCACGGAACGTGTGGAACGGGCTCATCAACACATATCCCGCCGTCGTCGCCCGCGTGAAGGGCGCGACCGACGTGGCCCGAGCCATCAGCTTCGCCCGCGGCAACGACTTCGAGATCTCCATCCGTGGTGGCGCACACCACCAGACGGGAGCGCTCTCGTCGAGGGCGGCCTCGTCATCGATCACCCATCGATCGGTGTTCGTGGACGGGACGATCGACGAGATCCACGACATCGTCTTCGAGCAGAAGGAGGCGGATCCGACGTCGATGGCCGCCATCGGTGTCTGGCCGCTCGGCGGCAACGTCGGCCACGGCCCAGATGCTGCCTTCGCGTGGGACGACAAGGGATACATGATCACCGTCGAGGGCAACCGGGAAGACGTCCGCGGCCGACGCTCGAGTGGGCGGCCGAGACCGAGCGCGATCTCCGTCTGGCCGGTTTCGAAGGCGCATACACGGTGGCGCCGAAGAGCGGGAGTGCGAAGAGTGGACGAAGCAGGTCTACGGTGACAGCTACGGCCGCCTCCGCGAGGTGAAATCGGAGTACGACCCGGACAACGTCTTCAGCCGCAACGTCAGTATCGAGCCGCCAGATAGCTGACCCGCCGATCGGTTCGATCGAACGGATCGCTCCGGTTTTCCAAGTCGCTCTCCGGCTACGGCTCCCTCAGTTCGAACTCGATCCGTTCGACGTCTTCACCCTTCGAGTGTCGATCGACGATCTCGATTCGACCGATCTCGCCCAGCCGCGAGACGTGGGTCCCACCGCAGGGGCACATATCGAACCCCTCGATCTCGACGACCCGAAGCGGATCGACCGACGCCGGGATGAGATCCAAGAGCGCTCTCCCCTCGTCGACATTGGCCACCACTGTCTCGCGTGAGCGGTTTCGCTTTTCGACGGCGAGATCCCGTTCGATGACGTCGTTCGCGCGTTCCTCGATTGACTCGAGATCGGACGCATCGAAGCCCGCGGGCTCGAAATCGATCCGGGAGCGTTCGGGGCCGACCTGGTTGCCGGCGGTGGCCGCGCCGTCGCGATCGAGCACGATCCGAGAGACGACGTGTTGGGCGGTGTGCATCCGGCGCAGTCGGTCTCGGCGCGTCTCGTCGATTCGTCCCTCGACCGTCGTCCCCTCGGCCGGCGGTTCGCCCTCGAGTCGTTCGATCCCGTGTCGGACCTCCCCGTGGTCCTTTCGGACGTCGGTCACGTCGGCGCGGCCGCCGTCCCACGAGAGCGTGCCCCGGTCGGCCGGCTGGCCGCCGCCCTCGGGGTAGAAATACGTCCCGTCGAGGAAAACGTAATCGGCGGTCGCTTCGGTCACCGTCGCGCTGAATGCGGTGACGTCGTCAGCGTCGGGGAGATACCGTAGTTCGGTCATACGTTCGGATTCGTCGACGGATACTAAATCTCTCCGCCTGCCCGGCGACGGGATGGAAACGACATCCGCTACCGGTCGGACTCGAGTTCGTCGACGAGTTCGGTCGCCTCCTTCGCCATCGCTTCGGGAACCGTCCCGCGGTACCGCGCCCGCTCTCGGATCGCCACGACGCGGTTCGCCCGGGGATCCGGATCGATGTCGTCGACGTATTCACGGACGGTTTCGCCCCGGCGTCGTTTTCGGTGGCGACGCTCCAACAGTAACGCGAGCCGCTCGAAGGACTGCTCGACGTCCGTCTTCGGGTCGTCCCCCGATCGATACCGGAGGCGAAGCCGCCGGATCCCTCGACGGACGTACCGCGACCGTCGGGCACCAACGACCGTTCCCACGGCCAAAAGCGAGAGTATCGCCAGCAGCTCGAGGTTCGGTTGCGGCGTGTCCGTCCCGCCTTCGTCGGTGTCGTCGCCGCCGTCGTCCGTCACCGTGACGGGCTCAGCCGTTTCGAACTCCTCTAAGAGCAGCTCATCGCGGTCCTCGGCCGCTTCGCCGACGGAGTCGGTTCTGACCTCTTCCGTTCCGTCGGTTTCCTCGCCGTCGTCCGGGTCGATCCCCTCAGCGGGAACACTCCACGATTCCGTCGTATCGAACCCCTGCTCTTCGAGCACCTGATCGTCGAACTCACCGACGAACTCCCGAACGGTCTCCAGTTCACCCGCCTGCTCTTCGAGGAGGTCGGCCGGCGGGGTCGGCTCGAAGGTTATCCAGCCGTGCTCGGGGAAATACACCTCGACCCACGCGTGAGCGTTCGTCCCCCGGACGACCCAGGTGTCGTCGTCGATCTGCTGGCCCGTGCTGTATCCGACCGCCATCCGCGCCGGAACGCCCTGTGAACGGAGCATCGTCACCATCGTCGTCGCGAAGTACGTGCAGTAGCCGGCGTCCATCTCGAAGAGGAACGCGTCGGCGATGTCCCCCTCGGGACGATCGACATCGAGGGAGTACTCTTTGTTTTCCCGGAGGTACCGTTCGACCGTGACGGCCGCGTCGTAGGAGTTGTTCGCATCGGCGACGAGCTCGTCGGTCGCCTCGTGAAGCCGATCCGGCGTGTCGCTCGGCAGTTGGGTGTAGGTCCCCTCGATCTGCGAGGGATACTCGGTTCCGGCGTCGCGAAGTTCCTCCTCGGAGGCGTCGGGTACGGAACTGGACACTGTATACGAGTCCCCGGAGTCGAGCACCCGCTCCGGCCGTATCGCCGCTCCGGTGTCGATATCCGAGTCGTCGATCGTCTCGCTCTCGATCTCGAAGGGGCGCCACGCGGCCGGCATCGCCGTCGAATCGGCCTCGACTGCGACCGTCTGGTCGACTCTGGCGGTCGCCCCTTCCGCCTGTCGGAACTCGTTCTCGTCGGGGAGTGCCGACGCTTTGAGCCAGCCGTCGCCGGTGTAGCGGTCGTAGCTGCCCGTCCGCCAGTACTGTCCTCGGTCGGCTTCGACAATAAAGTGGATCTCCGGTGAGAGCTCGATCGATCCCACGATATCGAGTTCGCTGCCGCTCTCGACGGTGGCGTCAGTCATCGTCCCGCTTTCGGCGGTGGTCTCGAGGTCACTTCCCGGTCCAGTCCCCAGGTCCATCGGCGCGCCGCCGACGGGGATGACCGAAACGAAAAGCGGCGTCACGACCATTACGGCGAGGACCGGAACGAGATACTCCGCCGCCCTGACGCCCCCGTCGCTCCCTTCCAGATCGCCGAACCCGACGGCGGCCGCTGCGCCGGCGACCGCAGCGAGCGTCAGCGCCGGTCCGGCGTCCCCGGTCAACACGAAAAAGCCGACGGCGCTCGCACCGGCGAACGCCGCGAGGCCGTACTGCCGTCGCAGCGCGAAATACCACGTCAGGAAGATCGGTGCGGGCGTGACGCCGAGATACCAGACCGTCGCGTCGTGGATCCGGAGGGCGGACATCCCCGTCACCAACTCGAAGCTGTCCGAGATGATTCCCTGCGGTTCGAACCCGATTCCGGCCCTGAGGGCGTACCACAGCCACCCGATCGCGAGCGCCATCGCCCCGACCGCGAGGGCGGTTCGTGGCCGGACGTACCGCGCGAAAAGCGTCGCGGCCACGAGCGCGGCCCCGGCCAGAGCCAGCAGGTGTCTCGGCTCGCCCGTTACGGTTATCAGCTCGACCAACACCGCCACGAATACGCCGACGAGCACGGCCGTGCCCGACAGCGCGCCGAGACGGAGCGGATCGACTCGTCCGAGCGCCGCCGAAACGACGTCTCGGAGCGGGCGCCGGGAAATACGTGCGCCGCTCATCCGTCGATCACCGCCCGCTGTCGTCGGCTTTTCCGGCGGCTCTCGAGTGACGACCCCGTCGGGTCGGATCGAAGCCGTTCGAAGGCGAACTCCCCGTCATCGAGCCGGACCACGACGGTTCCCTCGGTTCCCCGAACCGATACGTCCGCTGGCTCATCTCGACTGTCCACAGCACCCCGTGTTTCGTTTCGTCTCCGTGTCGGGCCGTCGCCGAGGCCAGCGAGCGAGTACAGAATCGAATCGAGCCGTCGCTCTTCCGAGATGTCGACTCCCCGACCGTCCCGGACGGTTACGGAGACGTCGAAGCCAGCGTCGAAAAACAGCACGACGAGGCTGGCCGCGGCGGCCGAGACGTCGTCGGCGTCCCCTCCCCGGCCATCGACGGCGACCCGTATCGATCCGTGTTGTCGGTTCGGCTCGGAGCCGACGACCAACAGCTCGTCGTGTCTGGCGGTCTGTTTCCAGTCGATCCGCTGTAGGGGATCCCCCTCTTGGTACTCTCGGAGCCAATCGAACAGTTCCGATCCGGTCGTTGGATCCTCTCCGAAGAGCGCGGTGATAACGTCGGTCCGGCTCAGATCGTACACCTCGGGATAGACGACGACCTCGTTTCGATGCTCGAGCCGATGCGTCGCGGCGATCACTCCGAGCGGGTCTCGCTGACGGATCGTCGCCGGCCCGAGCGTGTACTGGCCGCGGTCGCGCAAAACGAGTTCGCGCTCGGTTTCGAACGGGACCGCACCCGTCCGTTCGACCATCTCCCCGTCGATCCCGTCCGGAAGACCGTCGATGACGGTCGCGACTCCGCCGCCGTCGATCGAGATCGTCTCGCTTCGGCGCTCTCCGCTGAATCCGGGACGGACCGCCGTTCGCTCGACGGTCGGCGTCTCCGCGCGCCAGAGCGTGACCGCTCCGATCACGAGGGCCACCACCGCCGGTGCGGCGACGTAGTTCAGCGAACGCTGGCCGAACAGGGCCCCCTGAATCAGGGCGAGCGCCGCGATCGCGACGACGACGACACCGCGGCGTGTCGGCCTCATTCGGGATCGACGGCCGAGAGTGCCTCCGCGACGAGTTCGTCGGCCGAGCGCTCGCCGCCGGTCCGGATCCGATGCGGGATCACGACCGGTGCTTCGGTTTTGACGTCGTCCGGGACGACGTAATCCCGCCCGTCGATGACTGCTCGGGCCTGAGCCGATCGGAGCAGGTGTAAGGTCCCACGTGGACTCAGGCCGATCCGGGCGTGTTCGCGCGTGAAGTTCGCGAGTCCTGTCGCATACGACCGGACGTCCTCGACGACGGTGATCTCGGCCGTCGTCGACCGAGCGGCCCGGAGATCTCCGAGCGTCACGACGGGATCGAGCGACTCGATGGGATGATCGCCGATGACTCGATCGAGCATCTCGATCTCCTCGGCGGCATCCGGGTAGCCGAAGCGCAGCCGTTTCGTGAACCGGTCGAGTTCGGCCATCGGTAGATCGTAGACGTGATCGCTCGCGACCGTGTTCTGTGTCGCGATAACGGTAAACGGGTTCGGAAGCGCTCGCGTTTCGCCGTCGACCGTCACCTGCGCCTCTTCCATCGCCTCCAGAAGCGCGCTCTGGGCTTTCGGCGGCGCTCGGTTGATCTCATCGCCCAAGACGACGTTCCCGAACACCGGGCCGTGCCGGAACTCGAAATCGTTCCGTTTCTTGTTGTACACGTTGACGCCGGTGACGTCGGCCGGGAGGATATCCGGAGTGAACTGGATCCGCTTGAACTCACCCTCGAAGGAGCGAGCGATAGCGCGGGCGAGCGTCGTCTTTCCGACGCCCGGTACGTCCTCCAGGAGGACGTGGCCGCGAGCCAAAACCGCCGTGAGGACGTGTTCGATGACGTTCTGATTGCCGACGATCACCCGTTCGACGTTCTCGCGGACGCTCGATACGACATCGCTCGCGGCCGCGACGTCGTCGGCCAGATCCGCGCCCGAGACGGCAAAGGACGTCTCGCGTGACGACGCGTCTGGGTCTGCCATGTATTCTCATGGAGATCCAGCGACTAAAACCCTCTGTCGAACCAGCAAGCCGGACACCGTCTTGCGTTCGACTCGCCGGTTCGGTGTTCGATGAGGTCACGGTTCGCGCTTTCGGGGGCGGGACTTTGACCTCTCGGCGAGGTCGTATTTTTCACCGGCGTGGGGAAAGATATTTGTCACTCTCATCGAGTGTCTATGGTATGCCACACTGCCGCAACTGTGAGTCGTTCGTTACGGACAACTACGTCCGCGTGTTCGCTCCGCAGGGAATGTCGACGGTCCGCGTCTGTCCGAACTGCGAGGACAAACTCAGGGACGGCGCGGAAGTCAGAGAAGCCCGATCGACGCGACAGAACTAGCTGCTCTCGATTTCTTTCTGCCGGTGGAAGGGGCGTTGGTTACCGGGGCGGGTTTGACGGTTCGACCGTCCCGAACCCCCTCAGGACGGACAACAGCTCCCCGTCGGAAACGGATCGGGCGTTCGACGGTGGGTCGGGGACGGTCTCGAGTGCGAACAGCCGGTCGACGCGACGGGCGAGTCGGGCGTTTCCGGCGTCGAGCGACCCGGCGATGACGGTCGCGTCGGCCGAATCGACGAGATTTCGGGCTGCCTCGAGTCTCCCCTCGCCGATCGGCTCGAAAGCTGGCGCCGTCACGACTGACCGAGCGAGCCCTCCGGCCGTCACGGCGGCGAGATCGCCAGCCGGGAGGACGCCGGCCGTCACCTCGATCCCGGCTTCGGCGAGCCTACCGAGGACCCGCGCCGCCGGCTCGCCGCTCCCGAGGACGTGTATCCGGCAGTCAACGGGTGGATCGTCCGAAAGCGGCGTCACGGTTTTCGATCCCGTGACCGGGTTCGTCCCGACCGCGGTCCGAACGCCGAAGGCGGTTTCGAGTTCACCGGCTGTCAGGACCGCTTCGGGCGGGCCGACCGCCACGAGTTCGCCGCCGGCCAGGAGCGCGAGGCGATCGCAGAACCGGGCGGCCAGTTCCAAGTCGTGGATCGCCGCGACGACCGT
>CAZWZX010000012.1:0-10366 GCA_964638655.1 uncultured Natronomonas sp. | reverse complement strand
CTCCGTGGCGAGACCTTTCGCCATAGAGAGCGTTCTGATCTGATGGTTGATGTCGAGGCTCGCGGTCGGTTCGTCGAGAAGCAGAACGGGCGTCTCCTGGGCGAGTGCCCGGGCGAAAACGACGCGCTGTCGCTCGCCGCCGCTGAGGTCCCCGACCGGGCGGTCCGCGAACGTCGCCGTCTCGGTCCGTTCGAGCGCCGATATCACGGCGTTTCGGTCGTCGTCGGTCGCGGTTTCGAACCGCGATCGATGCGGGGTCCGACCCATCGCGACGGCGTCCTCGACGCGGAAGTCGAACGCCAGACGCGTCTCCTGGGGGACCGTCGCGACGAGGCGTCCGAGCGATCGGGCCGAAAGCGTCGACACGTCGGTCCCGTCGATCCGCACGGTCCCGCAGTCCGGCGCCAGTAGTCCGTTACACGTTCTCAACAGGGTCGTCTTGCCGGCTCCGTTCGGCCCGACGACCGCGAGGAACTCCCCTTCCGAGACGTTCATCGAGACGTCTTCGAACACCGTTTTCCCGCCGAGTTCGATCCCGATCGCTTCGAGTTCGATCACAGCGCGTGCACCTCCCGTTTGCGGAGCAAATACAAAAAGAACGGCGCGCCGAGCGCCGCTGTGACGATCCCGACCGGGATCTCGGCCGGTCCCGACCGGGCGACGGTATCGGTCGCGACCAGGAAGACAGCGCCCGCGAGCGCGCTCGTCGGCAGGAGGATCCGGTGATCCGGACCGACGAGCAGCCGCATCATGTGGGGAACGATCAGTCCGACAAAGCCGATGACGCCGGAGACCGCGACCGCCGCGGCCGTGACGACGCTCGAGGTCGCGAGCAGGACGCGCTTCGTCCGCTCGACCTCGATCCCCAGCGTGTGGGCGTCCTCTTCGCCCAACAGCAGCACGTTCAGATCGCGCGCGTAGGCGAGCAGGACGACGAAAAATATCAACACGACCGGCAGCGCCAGCCGGACCCGCCCCCACGTGCTGTCGTGGAGATGGCCCATGAGCCAGTAGACGGCGGTCTCGAGGTTGTCGCCCGCCCCCAAGAGGAGAAACGAGATCACCGCCCCGAGGAACGTCTGGAGTGCGATCCCCGCGAGAAGCAGGGTCGCGACCGGCGTTCGACCTCGCTCGGTCGCGATGGCGTAGACGACGAACGCGGCGATGAGCGCGCCGCCGAAAGCGAACGCCGAACGGCCGAACGGGATCGAAAGCGGGAGCACGATGAACGCGACAGCGCCGACCGCGGCCCCCGAAGAGACGCCGATGATCGACGGGTCGGCCATTGGGTTCCGGAAGAAGCCCTGCATCACGGCCCCGGCGAGGGCGAGGGCGAACCCCACGATCGCGCCGAGAACGATCCGCGGGAGTCGGATCTGGTGGACGATGAGCGTCGTCGACTCCGCGATCTCGAAACTGAACGGACGGACCCACGCGATCCCGCCGGCCCCGACCGTCGGCAGACGGATCCGGTTGAGAAAGACGTACGCGACCTCCAGCGGTCCGATGGCGGCGTAACCGAGCGCGGCACTCACGAGTGCGACGGCGACGAGCAGCCCGCTCAACGCTGCGGACCACGCGAGCGTCCGCCGGAAAACCATACTCCAACTGCGGTTGCGTTAGTCAAATACTTATTGTCCTCGTCGCTCTGTTCGGGCATGCGCTTTCAGATCCGCACAGTCCTTCTCGCGGCGCTCATCGTCGGTGCGCTCGTCGGTTTGGCCGCTCCCGTCGGTGCGGAGACGCCGTCCGAGGACGTCCCCGAGTGTTCGTTTCCCGTCTCCGAGACCGATGCGACCGACACGACCGTGACGATCGAGGAGCGCCCCGAGCGGATCGTCGTCCTCCAGCCCAGCGCGGCACAGACCGTCTGGGAACTCGATGCCGCCGACAGGGTGGTCGGCGCGCCGGTCGTGACCTACACCGAGTATCTCGAGGGGATCGACGGGAAAGCGAACGTGCTCAACGCCGACGAGTTCAGCGTCAATCAGGAAGCCGTCGTCGAGCTGGAGGCCGATCTCGTTCTCGCCCCGAACATCGTGCCGGACGATACGGTCTCGAGTCTTCGGGAAGCCGATCAGACCGTCTTCAAGTTCGGATTCGGCACTTCGTTGGAGTTCGTCGCCGAGAAGACCGAGCGGACCGGTCGACTGATCGGTTCCTGTGCGGAGGCGGCCGAAACGAACGAACAGTACTGGGATCGCATTGACGCGGTTCGGGACGGAACTGACGAGTACGGTTCGCCGGAGGTGCTGTACTACACCGACGGCTTCGGCGCCGGATCGGGCACGTTCATCGACGAAATCATCACGACTGCCGGCGGGGTAAACGTCGCAGCGGAGAACGGTATCGAAGGATACGGCGAGATCAACGAGGAAGCGCTCGTCGAGTGGGACCCCGACGTTATCCTGCTCTCGGACGACGGTCCGGGGATCCCCGACACGGAGGCGTTCGATTCGACCTTCGCGGCCCGAAACGATCAGGTCGCCGCGGTCAACGGCAACTACATCAGCCAACCCGCCCCGCGGATCGCGCTCGCGCTCGAGGAGGTCGCCGCGGTCCTCGCCGAGGCCGAGACGGCGGAGAAGTCGACGGACGAAGCCGTCGAGGATCAGGCCGGCTTCGGCGTCGTCGTGGCGTCCATCGCGCTTCTCTCGACCGCTCTCCTCGCCCGACGCTTCCGATAGCTCCCGCCGGCGGCGATCGCCCGCTTTTTACGCCGTCGTTGCGGAGTGGGCGGTATGGTCGAGAACGTCATCTGGCCCGCCTACCTCGACGCGGAGTGTGCCCGCAGCGAGGGCCGGCGGGTTCCCGAGGGTCTCGCCGTCCCGTCGCCGACGGTCGACGAGATCGCGAGCGCGGTCCAGCAGGTCGGCTACGACGCCGTCATCGAACGGGACAAAACGTACCCCCGCGAGTACGAACCGCGTGGCCGCGTCGTCGTCAAGGGCGCCGACGACGCGTCGAAATCCGATCTCCTCGGGGCGGTCGCCGCGTACGTCGCCGCCCTCCGCGAATGAAACGCGTCGGCGAGGTCGTCCGGACCGCCCAGGGACTGGCCGTCCTCCGCTCGCCGGACGAGGGGTACCCGGATCTCGGCACCGAGGTCGTCGATCAGAACCTCGATCCGATCGGTCGCGTCGTCGACGTGTTCGGCCCCGTCGAACGGCCCTACGTCGCCGTCTCTCCGAGCGACGGGGCCGCCGTGGCCGGACTGCTCGGCGAAAAGCTCTACGCGCGATGACCGGGAGCGTCAGTGAGTTCGGTGACGACCCCGACCGCCCGCGAACCGCAACCCCCAAACAACCGGCGAAACAGTGACGCACATGAACCGGACCGTCGCCGCCGTCGCCGCAACCGCCGGGATTTTCCTCACCGTCCAGTTGGGTGCCCTGGCGCTGGTCCAGCCGTTCATGGACGCCGGCTATCAGACCGTCGAGGACCCCTCGGATCCGACCAACAGTCTGTTCTACATCGGGGCGATCCTCGTCGCGACGCTCGTCATGCTCGCCGCGATGAAGTACGGCGTCGACCGGTTCCTGCAGGGCTTGATCGTCTTCGCGGCAGTCTTCCTGTCGTTTTACGTCTTTACGGTCGTCGTACCGCCGGTTTTCACCCTCGCCGGGCTCAACGTCCTCGCCGTCGGCTTGGCGCTCGCCCTCGGCGTCGGCCTCCTCGTGTATCCCGAGTGGTACGTCATCGACGCCGCCGGGATCGTTATGGGCGCCGGCGCGGCCGGCCTGTTCGGGATCAGCTTCGGTCTGTTGCCCGCGATCGTGCTACTCGTCGTCCTCGCCGTCTACGACGCCATCTCGGTGTACGGCACAGAACACATGCTGACGCTCGCCTCCGGCGTCATGGATCTTCGGCTCCCCGTCGTACTCGTGATCCCGCTGACGCTTTCGTACTCGTTTCTGGAGGAGACCGGGCCCGAAACGCTCGAAGGGGATCCGGCCGACGGAGAACTCTCGAACGGAGCTGAATCGGCTGATAGCTCGGGACAGAATGTCGAAGCCGAAGGCGATGGGAACGAAACTGCCGAGGCCGAACTCGAGGATGACGAACCGGAGGGCCCGTTCGAACGCGACGCGTTCTTCATCGGACTGGGTGACGCCGTCATACCGGCGATCCTCGTCGCTTCGGCGGCCTTCTTCCGTCCGGGCGATCCGGCGCTTTTGGACGTTCCGGGGATCGCGCTGACGCTGCCGGCGCTCGGGGCGATGGTCGGCACGATCGCCGGACTCCTCGCCCTGATGTGGATGGTGATGAGAGGCCGGGCCCACGCCGGGCTGCCGCTTCTCAACGGCGGCGCGATCGCGGGCTATCTGATCGGGGCGGCTCTGGCGGGGATCGCGCTCGTCGATGCCGTCGGACTCACGCCGTACCTCTGATCCGTTCTCGCCGCTTGCCCGACGACACCGAATCTACGCGCCCGTCCCAACGGGGTCGTCGAGGCGCTATCGGCCGCGAGAACCGTTCGACGCTACGCATCCGGACTCGGCATCGAAAACCGGAAGCGCGTAGTCAGCTACCGACAGCTGAAGCCAATCGAGCCGATGTAACCCAGTTGGTTTAACACGCCCTGGGGTGAACCGGCGTCCGATGGACGAGGAGCCGTCGGGGATCGATTACGGCGGGCGGGCCAAGGAGGTCCTCGGGTTCTCGCGGTGGTGGCAGATCGTTGCCGCCGCGGGGATGATGGCGGCCGTCAGCCCCTATCAGTACGTCTGGTCCTCGATCGAGGGGCCCCTCGCGGAGAGTCTCGACATCGCGTTGCCCGCGCTGGGGGCGGTCTTCTCGTTTTACGTCGTCTTTCAGTCGCTATCACAGATGCCGGCCGGCTGGTGGCGCGACAGACGCGGGCCCCGCAATCTGACGTATCTCGCCGCGCTTCTGGCCGGCGGCGGCTACATCGGGCTCGCCTACGCGACGACCGTCTGGCAGCTGTATCTGTTGTACTCGCTGGGGGCGATCGGTGTCGGCATCATCTACACCGTCGCGGTCAACACCGCCGTCAAGTGGTTCCCCGACCGGACGGGGCTCACGACCGGGGTCGGAACGATGGCCTTCGCCGGCGGGAGTGCCTTGGTCGTCCCCTACGTGCGGGCCAACGCGACCGTGGGCGGCTACGCTGACGTGCTCCGGAACGTCGGCCTCGTCATTCTCGTCGTCCTACTCGTGGGAGCCGTCCTGCTCCGCGACCCGCCCGAGGAGTGGCTCGGCCTCGACGACGACAACGAGGACACCGACGAGAGCGACCTCGCAGCCTCACTGCGTGGGACGGCCTACACGACGCGGGAGATGCTGGGAACCTGGCAGTTCTGGCTGCTGTATGGGATGTTCATCGCGACTGCGAGCGCCGATCTCATCGTCATCGCGAACGTCGTGCGGTTCGCCGAACATCTGGGGCTTGCGGCGGTGGTGGCGACCGCCGCCGCGACGCTGTTACCGATCGCGGCCGGCCTCTCCCGGCTTGTTCTCGGGGAAGCCTCCGACCGGTTCGACAGAAAGCGCGTGATGATCGTCTCGTTCCTTTTCGCCGGACTGTTCCGGTTCGGTCTCGTCGGGACGGGGCTGGCCGACGCCGGCGTCGGGTTCGTGCTCATGGTCGTCGGCGCGATGTTCTTCTCCTCGCCGCTGTACGTCTACTTCCCGGCGATGGTCGCCGATTACTACGGGGCGAAACACTCCTCGAGCAACTACGCCGTCCTCTATACGGCGAAGGTCGGGGGCGGCGTCTTCGCCGGGACGGTGACCGGCTTTCTGGTGGCGACGTTCGGGTGGATCCCGACGTTCACGCTCGGCGGGGCGTTGGCGCTCGCGGCGGGGATTGCGGCCGTTTTCCTCCGACCGCCGGCCAACTCCGGGTTGGCGACACCGGACGTCGAGTGAAGACTGTTCGGGACTGCCGAATCCCGGACGGCTCTCGAACACGATCGGGGCTGAATCCGCAAGGGTTTGAAGGGGTGGCGTCGAACGGCCGGTATGGCAGACCCGTCGTTTCTCGAACAGCGGCTCGATGCGAGCACATGGCCGATCGCGGTCGGCGACCTCATCGCCCTGCTCGTCTTCCTGCTCGCCGGGACACTCCAACATTGGACGCTCGAACAGCTGCAGGCCGATCCGACGATCTATCTTTTCGCGGCCGGTCCCTTCCTCGTCGGCTGGCTGCTCTGTGCGCCGCTCATCGGCGCGTATTCGCCCGGCGGCGGCTCGGCGCCGAACTCCTCGATCCCGCTCGCGATCCGGTCGTGGATCCCGGCGGCGCTCGTCGGGTTGGTGATCCGAGTTGTCGCCATCCCCGATCGCGGGGCCGATATCGTCTTCGCCGTCATCATGCTCGTCGGCGGTGTCGTCGTCCTGTCGGTGTGGCGGTTTCTCTACTTCAAGCTCCGGTAGCGACGCCCGAAAGCGTCATCTCGAAGCCGTACTCGATCGGGCGGACCTCGAGCCCGGCGCGATCGATCATCCCTTCCAGCTCTTCGGCAGTATAAAAGGTCGAGCCGAAGCCGAAAAGCGTCTCGGCGATCGCCAGGAGTCGACCCCGGCGCGCCGAGCGGTCGAACTCCTTGATGACGAGGACGCCGCCCGGCGCGAGCACGCGGGCCATCTCCTCGAGACAGCGCTCCGGATCGGGGAAGTGGTGGAACGCGTCGACGACCACGACGGCGTCGATCGAGCCGTCCGGATGCGGAAGGTCCGTCGCGCTCGCTCGAACCGTCTCCAGCCCCTTCGCTCTCGCCCGTCGCAACATCCCCTCAGCGGGATCGAGCACCGTCGCACCGAGCGTCCGCGCGACGCGTCCGGAGCCGCCACCGACCTCGACGATCCGTTCGACGTCCCGTTCGGCGACGGCGAATCCCTTCCGGAGGGCCGTTTCGTCCGTCGCCGGCATGAGCCGGTCGTACAGCGGCGCGAACAGCTCGAAGGCCCGCACATCCCAGCGCATATTCGGCCTTCGAACGCCGGGCATAACACCGTTGCCATCCAAACGCGGACATGGAGACCGTCCTGCTCGGGTGGCCTTCGGAGGGGCCGACGCTCCGGCTGGATTACCGGCGGTTCAGCTACGCCGGGAAGTTCGTCATGTCGACGACCGGGAAAGCGGTGATCCGAGAACCAGCCGAAGACGGGACCGAACCTGTCGACGGCGCCGATCCACTCGGAGAGGGCTCGTCTGACGGCGCCGACAGCTTCGACGACGACGTACTCGCGGCCGTCGCGTTCAATTCCGACCGAACGGACCCGAAAACGCTCTGGCTCCGGTACGTCACTGTCAGGGAGGATCTGCGCGGCGAGGGCCTCGGTCCCCGCCTCTGTGCGTTCGTCGCCGACCGTGCCGAAGCGTGCGGATACGATCGTCTCAAGATCGCCGTGAACAACCCCTTCGCCTACGAGGCGCTGTATCGGGCCGGGTTCGTCTACAGCGGCGAGGAGACCGGCCTCGCGGAGCTCGTTTTGAGCCACTCGCTCGACGACTCCTCTCGGGGCCGGTCGAAACGGACGTATCAGTCCGGGTTTGATCGGTACCGCGACCGGGATCTCTCCGCCGACGAGCGGGCGTTCCTCGAACGCAAGCGCGGAACGTCGCCCCCCGAAACGGTCTGACGGGTTACAGCGCCTCCGACCCCCGTGGAACGAACGACTTACCGGCGGTTTCAAATCGCTCCCGGACGAACGGCGATCGATGGGAAACGCGGATCTCCGACAGCTGGCCGCCATCGAACCGAAGCCGTTCTCCGAACTCGCCGGGAGCGTCGTCGCGATAGACGCCCACAACTGGCTGTATCGGTATCTGACGACGACCGTCCGCTTTACCGCGAGCTCGGCCTACACGACGGAAGAAGACGAGGAGGTCGCGAACCTTATCGGCGTCGTCCAGGGGCTGCCGAAGTTCTTCGAACACGACATCACGCCCGTCTTCGTCTTCGACGGCGGCGTCGCCGAACTGAAAGACGACGAGGTCGAAACACGACGCGAACAGCGCGAGCGGTACGAGGAACAACTCGAGGCGGCGAAAGAAAACGACGCCGACGCCGCCGCGATCGCCACGCTCGACTCACGGACCCAGCGGCTCACCGAGACGATCCAAGAGACGACTCGCGAACTGCTCGCGCTGCTCGATGTCCCGATGGTCGAGGCGCCCGCAGAGGGCGAAGCCCAGGCCGCCTACATGGCCCGTAAGGGCGACGCCGACTACGCCG
This sequence comes from uncultured Natronomonas sp., assembly GCA_964638655.1. Classification (GTDB taxonomy): domain Archaea; phylum Halobacteriota; class Halobacteria; order Halobacteriales; family Haloarculaceae; genus Natronomonas. Next base: position 2,162 of record CAZWZX010000012.1, on the reverse strand, counting down.
GTTCCGAGGATTACGACACGCTCCTTTTGGGCGCACCCTACACGCTTCGGGGGCTGACGAGCAAGGGCGACCCCGAGTGTATGGACTTCGAGCGAACGCTCTCGGCGCTCGAGTTGAGCTGGGAGGGGCTCGTCGACGCGGCGATCCTCATGGGGACGGATTTCAACGACGGGATCGACGGCGTCGGTCCGAAGACGGCCGTGAAGCTGATCCGCGAACACGGCGATCTCTACGCCGCCCTCGAGGCACGTGGTGAATCGATCGCCCACGCCGACCGGATCAGGGGGATGTTCCTCGATCCCGCCGTCACCGACGACTACGACTACGACACCGAGATCGATCCGGACCTCGACGCCGCGAAACGGTACGTCACCGACGAATGGGAAGTCCCGGCCGACGTGGTCGAACGCGGCTTCGAGCGGATCGAAGCGTCGGTCGTTCAGACCGGGCTCGATCGCTGGAGCTGACTGATCCCGGCGGGCTTTTGGGTTTCGCCGTCCCACTACCGGATATGACACCAGAAGAAGTCGAGGCCAAAATCGAGTCCGAACTCGAAGACTGCGAGGCGACCGTCGAGAAAGCCCGCGGGGAGCACGACGACGACCACCTGCGGGCGACCGTCGTCTCCCCGGCCTTCGAGGGGCGTTCGCTGGTCGATCAACACCAGCTCGTCTACGACGCCCTCGGCGACGCGATGACGACGGAGATCCACGCCCTGGAGCTTACGACCCGGACGCGAGAGGTCTGACACAAATAAAAGGCGAACGTCCGGCACGCAAATCGAGAGGATCGGGAGATCTATCCCGTGGACGGACCGGTATGGCACTCAATACTTATAATACTGATCGCCGTACTCCGCTTTGGAACAATCATGAGCGATACCGAACACGTGCTTGACCATCACTTGGACGCGTTCGCCAATCAAGAGTTAGAGGAGGTCATGGTCGACTACGGGGAGGATTCGACAATCGTCACGAACCTCGGCGTCTTTCGTGGCGTCGCCGAAGTGGAGGATCTCTTTAGGGGGCTGTTCGACGAATTCTCCCAAGAAGGGGCGACCATCGAGGTGGACGACACAATCGTTGAGGGCGAGTTCGCCTATCTTCTGTGGCACGGCGACACGCCGGATAACGTCTACGAGTTCTGTACGGACACGTTTTATATCCCCGACGAGACGATCGAGTTTCAGACGTTCGCCGGCAGGATCGAGCCGAAGGGGTAACTGTCGAACGGTACACACCGGTTCGTTACCACGTGAGCATGAGTCGGGCAACGACTCCGGACGGCTTTCGATGCTCTTTACGTTCCCCCCTCCGATACGTCGCGTATGACGGACGACGACGCCGATTATCGGATCGAACGCGATAGCCTCGGCGAGATGGAGGTTCCGACCGACGCCTACTGGGGGGCACAGACCCAACGCGCCGTGGAGAACTTCCCGATCTCGGGGCTGACGTTCCAGCGGCGGTTCGTCCGCGCGCTCGGTATCGTCAAGAAGGCGGCCGCGGAGGCGAACCTCGAACTCGGACTGCTCGAGGAGTCGAAAGCCGACGCGATTTCGGCGGCCGCAACGGAGGTCATCGACGGCGAGCACGACGATCAGTTCCCCGTCGACGTCTTCCAGACCGGCTCGGGGACCTCCTCGAACATGAACGCCAACGAGGTGATCGCGAACCGCGCGACCGAGATCTACGGCGGCGAGATCGGCTCCCGCGAGATCCACCCCAACGACCACGTCAACTACGGCCAATCGAGTAACGACGTGATCCCGACCGCGATGCATATCGCGGCCCTGGAGGCCGTCGAAAAGGACGTGATCCCCGGCCTGCAGCTACTGGCCGAGGAGCTCGAAGCCAAGGAGGAAGCGTTCGACGACGTCGTCAAAACGGGTCGCACGCACCTGCAGGACGCGACGCCCGTCCGGCTCGGCCAGGAGTTCGGCGGCTACCGAACCCAGATCGAGAAGGGCATCGAGCGCGTCGAGACGACGCGTGAACGGCTCGGCGAACTCGCCCTCGGCGGGACGGCCGTCGGGACCGGGCTCAACACCCACCCGGAGTTCCCGCAACTGGCCGCCGAGAACATCTCCGCGGAGACCGGCCTCACCTTCCGTGAGGCCGACAACCACTTCGAGGCGCAGGCGGCCCACGACGCGATGAGCG
>CAZWZX010000011.1:0-24774 GCA_964638655.1 uncultured Natronomonas sp. | reverse complement strand
GACGATCCGGAGCCACCCACGGAGTCGACCGACGGCGTCGTCGATCGTCCCACGGCTGTGATCTCCCGCGAGTTCGGCGAGCGGGAGCCGACCGAGAGCGATCTCCAGAGTGAGGGCGGCGATGGCGGTGAGAGCGAAGAGCCCGCCGAACCGCGGGATCGGGATCCCGTCCACGAGGATCGGTTCGCTCGCCGGTCCGCGGGCCAAGGCGAGGTCGAGCCCAGACCGGATCGCGTCGATCGCCGGATCGATCGGGGGCGCGAAGAAGACGGCGACGAGCGCAACGGCGGGAACGGAGACGACGACGAGCAGCCGTAATACGGCCGTCCCCGCCTCGCCGGAGGGAGTGATCCCCCAGACCGCCGTCGGTGCGCCGAAGCCACTCAAAAAACCCGCGAGAGCGAGGACGAACGGGGCGAGAGCGAGGAACTCGAACGGCGGCGTCGGCGGCCACCCGACCTGAACGACGGCGGCGACGAGGACGGCTCCGAGGACGGCCAGCCCGGAGAGGGTCGCGAGGATCCCCGCGAGTATCGTCGCGACCCGGCGTTCGGTCACGGCTATCGACCAGACGGCGGCCCCGAGACAGAGCCCCGAAACGAGACCGACTGCGGCGGGCTCTGTGGCGTCGACACCGGCGGCGAGTCCGATCGTAACGGCGAGGGCGAACACGGCAGCGGCCGCCGTCGAGACCCACCGCGGTCGCCAGTTCGACTCGCCGAGCCGGCGGTCGTCGAAGCTCATCGCGTCGCCTCCAGCGCCGACGAAAGCGGCGTCGTCGTCTCCCAGTCGATCACCGTCGCTCCGACGGTCCGGAGCCGTCCGATCCGGAGTCGCCGTTCGATGCTCGCGAACTCACGCCCCGGTGACCCCTCGCGAGTCACGTCCGGACTGATGACGACGATCGAGCGGTCCGCGGCGAGCGATTCGATCAGTTCGACCGGGTCGTCATCGAGAAGCGGTGTCGTGACAACGACATCGGCCGTCGGCGGCAACCGCTCTCTGATCGTCGTTGAACCGCGTGTCCGGAGACCGCCGTCAGCTACCGATCGAGGCGTTTCCGAGGAGGCCTGTCCGGCTTCGACGACGGCATCCAGAACGGCATCGACACGGGTCCGCGTCGCCGGGTCGTTCCCGATCGGTACCCACGGGTAGTCGGACCGATCGCTCGGGAGCGTCACGTCGACCGTGGACTTATCGATACCGAGGGCGATGAGCCCCACCTGATTGCCCGCGTCGAAGAGCCTGACACACGCCCGGTCGGCGGCGTAGGCCGCCAGTTCCGCGCCGGTCGGATAGCCGGCATCGCGCGACTGTCTGGCGCTCGGATATCCGTCGACGACCACGACGGTTTTCGTCGCCCGCGTCTCCCGGAAATTGATCGTCGACAGTTCGCCGGTCTTCGCCAGCGTTCTCCAATCGACCCGGCTGATGTCGTCGCCGGAGCGATACTCGCGGGTCGAGTGGAACTCGATGCCCGGCCCGGGCGAGTCCGTGGGTTGCGTGCCGACGCGTCGTAGCGATCCCTGTCTCCGCGGAACGTCTTTGACCCCGCGACGACAGCGTAGCGTCGTCTCGCCTTCGACTGACGGCTCCCCCGTTACCGTTCCGACGGCCGAAAGCGGCCGAAGCCGGACGAGCGGCGGATCGAACGCGTATTCGCCCTGGCTCGGGACGACCTCATACGTGATCGTCCCCTCCTCGCCGGGGCGAAGCGACAGCCCGCCCCGCGGCGATCCGTCGGACATCGGGACGGCGTCGGGAAGCCGATCGACGACGCGGACGTCCGGCATCGTTCGGTCGCCGTCGTTCCGCACCGTAAGCGTCACTGTCGTTCGTTCGGCGGGCGCGGGGAGTTCCGGTTGGAACGTCCGCTCGACGGAGAGCGAGGAGACCGACGGCGGTCGAGTGAGGGCGCCGACGGCGAGATACGTCGCGGGGACGGCGGCGGCGACGAACAGGGTTCCGTTGCCGAGTATCGCCCCGGTCGTGACGAGTGCGATGGCCGCGATCGCGGCGGCATCGAACCGGGGGACGTCGCGGTATCGCATCAGTCGATCCCCCGTTCGCATCGATCGATCGCCCGGATCGCCCGTCTCACCCGGTCGCGTTTCGTTCGGGACGGTCGGAGCCACGCGAGAACTCGATAGCGGATCGAGAGCGCCGCCTCGTCGTCGGCGACGTAGGCGGCGGCGACGGCGTCGTCAGTCCACTCGCCGGCCTCGACGATCGACTCGGCCTCGGACGCCGAACACCCCTCGCTGTGAGAGACGACGGTGACGGCGAGCGAACGGACGTCCCCTCGGATCGGATCGCTCTCGTCGCCGTTGGTCGCGTCGTTGGCCGCGGTCGCGACGCTCTCGTCGAACTCCCCCCCGACGACGGCCGCCGCGTTCGTGTGCTCGGGAGGAGTCTCACGGAGCGTCTCGAACTCGATATCCGCCGGCGAAAGCGATCCGTCCGGGAGCTGTTTCGAGCGGTCCGTCCCGGCACTCCAGGCGACCCAGACGGCACAGATCGCGCCGCCGATCGCGAACCCGATCGCCCGGGCCGCGCCGTCGGCTATCGGCGTCGTTTCGGCGAGCGCTCGGACCGGGGCGATCGACTCGAGTTCGCCGGGGGCGGTGATAGCGAGGATCGCAAACCCGACCGCGGCCAGGCCGATCGTTCCGAGGAGGGCTTCGAGAACCCGGCTCACGGTTCACCCGCCTCCCCGTCGTCGCGTTGGCTCGTCCGGATCGTCTCGAGCGCGTTCTCGACGTCCGGAACGAACTGCTCGGACGATCGATCGCCGTACTCGACGTCGCGAAACGCATCGCGCAACGTGTGGACGGCGTCGGCGGGCAACCCGTCGTTTTTCACCGCCCACCGGGCGACCTCTCCGGGCGTCGAGGTCCGCCACGACCGCAGCGTAACGTGGCCTCTGAGTTCGTTCCAGGCCTCCCGAACGGTTACCCGCCCGTTTTCCGCGGCCGCGTCGGCCTCCGAACCGGGCTGTGCTCCCCGTCCGACTGTCACCGATTCGGCGGCGGATCGACGGAGCCGCTTCAGGAACGCGAGGATCGCGAGCGGATGGAGACGGGCCGGCACCGACCGGATCGCTGCCGCGGATCGCCGCCCGAAAGCGGCGGTTGCGGCGCCTATCGCGACGGCGAGTTCGATCGCGCCGTTGATCCCGTTTCCGAGGAGCCGGACCGTTCGGTTGGCCAACCGGACGGCCGTCCCGACGGCCGATTCGAGCGTTCGCCCGAGCGCGACGACGCTCGCGACGAGCACTCGACCGACTCCGGTCACGAGCCGTCCGGCCGTCCGGGCGACTGTTCGTGGAGTGAGACCACGACGGGAGGCGAACACGAAAACGGCGGCGAGGGCGACGGAGACAGCCGCGAGGGCCGCGGCGAGACGCTGATACATTCCGCTGAGTGTCGTCGTCGCGGTCGATCGCTCACCCCCGACCGTCGCCGTCGCGGCGAGTGTCGTCGAGTCGGAGATCGGCAGCGAGACGTCGAGCGTCCCGTCTGTCGCGGTCTCACCGACGACCGCTCCGTCGACGGCGACCGTCGCGTTCGGTACCGGTGAGCCCTCGTGTGTGACGTTGAGCGTCGCCGTCGTACCGGGCATCGCGACCAAAAGGGACGGTTCGACCGCGAGATCCAACGGCGATGGTTCGTCGGTGGCAACGTCCGCCGTCGCCTGTGTCAGGTTCAGGGTCCGGTTGCCGCGGGCTTCGTCCCGTTCCACGGCGAGGTGTGCGGTCTCCGCGTCCGGGAGTTCGACGGTCGCGGCGCCGTCGTCGTCGGTCCGGGCGACCGTCTCGTTGTCCAGCGACACCTCGCCGTCGCGGACCGGTTCGTCGTCGATCGTCGCCTCGATGTCGACGGTCGATCCGGCGATCGGCTCGTCGGCGAGTTCGATCTCGATCTCGGTCGGGACGTCGAAAGAGAACGTCGCGTTCCGATCGGCGAGTCGCGTCGTTCGGTCGGCTGATAGCCCCACTCGTGCGGTATCGGACGCTTCGATCCGTGAGCCGCTATCGAGCCTCGTTACCGAATCCGCCAACGACTGCGAGTCCGAAGCACCCCCGGTGTCGGGTTGGGACCGGTCGCCGTCGGTCAGGACCTCGATCTCGAGCGAGCGACTGTACGGCACTTCGGCGGTGACGTTGCCCGATCCGTCAGTCTCACCGACCGGATCCCCGTTGAAACGGACCGTCGCGTCGGAGATCGGCGTCTCCTCGTGTGTGACGGTCACCGTTACCTCCCGACCCGGAACGGGGTCCGGCGTCAGATCGACGTTCACCGATCCGGTCACGTCCCGTTCGTCATCCTCTCGCTCGTCTTCGTCCCGTTCGTCTTCGTCCTCCTCGGGTACCTCACCGAGTTCGTCGGCCGGCGTCTCGTCGCGGTCGGCGTCGAGACGGCCGCCGGCCGCGGTCGGATCGAACGTCACCCACCCGACGTCGGCGATATACACTTCGACCCACGCGTGGGCGTGCTTTCCGCGGACGAGGTACTCGCCGTCGCCGACCCGCTCGCCGCCGCCGTACCCGGTGACGTACCGAGCCGGAACGCCCTGTGTCCGAAGCATCGCCGTCATCGCCGTCGCGAAGTACTGACAGTAACCTGCCTCCATCTCGAAGACGAACTCGTCGGCGACGTCGTTGCTCCGATCGTGGCTCGCCTCCAGCGAGTACTCCTTGTTCGTCTTGAGCCACGCATCGACGGCCTGGGCCGTCTCGAAGGGCGTTTCGGCGTCGGCGTCGTCGGCGACCGATTCGGTTTTTTCGGCCAACCGCTGTGGCGTGTCGTCGGGCAGTTGGGTGTATCGGCGCTCGATCTCCGAAGGATACGGACCTCGGCCGCTTCGTTCGGCCGCCTCGGCACGGGACGGTGGGCCGTAGGTGACCGTCACGTACGTCTCGCCCTCTCCGATCGGCTCGTCGACGGTCAACGCCCGCCCGTCATCGGCATACACCTCACGGTTTGGGACATCACCGAACGCGGGGCGCCAGACCGTTGCCAGCGTGTTCATCGGCCGCTGTGGTGCGACCTCGATATCGTACTGCGGTGACGGGCGGTCATCGTCGGCGGTCGGTAACGGCTCGGTGAACACCTCGCGGTCTCGTTCCGCACGCTGGAAACCGGAGCCGGTGTACGTCGAGTAAGATCCGAGCCGCCATCGGGACTGTTCGGGGGCGCGGATCAACAGCTCCGGGTGATCCGACAGCTCGAGTTCGCCGCCGACGGTCGTTTCCTCGGGATACCCGCCGGCTGAGACGCCACCGTAGCTGTCCGTCCCGGAGTTTTCCCCGGGCGGCCCGTCGTCGCCGTTTTCGTCACTGTCCCCCGGATCCGTCCCGTCGTCCTCACCGTCCCCGGCTTCGTCGTCGTCGATCTCCAGTCCGCTTCCGAGATCGTCCTCCCCATCGCCGTCGACGCCGATATCCGGGACGGGCGTCTGGATTCCGACCGCGGGGGCGAGCGCGCCACCCAACACGATTCCCACCAGACAACAGGCTGCGAACAGTGCCCGCATCATCGAAGCTCTCTCAAGCCCCCCATTCTGTTCAACGATTTGTCGCCATCCATATTAGTGTACGGCTCTCGAACGGGAGGGACGAAGGCCGTCCGAGCGGTCGGGGACCGTGTTCGATCGCCGTCGCCGCGTGGTACCGCGACCCTCGCAAGGGTTATACGCGGCTCGGCTGTACGTTTATTTGCAATGTCAAACGGTAAAGTTGACTTCTTCAACGACACTGGCGGCTACGGTTTCATTTCGACTGAGGATTCCGACGAGGACGTGTTCTTTCACATGGAGGACGTTGGCGGAGAGGATCTGACGGAAGGGACGGAGATCGAATTCGAGATCGAGGACGCCCCCAAGGGCCCCCGCGCGACGAACGTCGTCCGCAACTAACTGACTCGAGATCGGCTCGTTTCGTAGCGACACACCGAAATCGCATCGAGCGGTTCCGAGAATTATTCCGTTTATTAACGTTCGAGAGCGTTGCGTCTCCCCCGTCGAGGGGATCACGGATCCATCGCTAACGAGTACGTCGCGTTCGCGAACACGTCCGCACCGGCGAGACAGTCCTCCGTTCGGGTGAACGAGTACTCCTCGAAGGTCCGTTCGAACCGGTCCGCATCGACCTGAAGCTCCATAGCGGCCAGTTCGGACCGAAGGTTATAAATCCGAAGGGGCGACTGCGCCGGGGCTGTACGGTAGAAGTCGGATCGGTTTCACCGATCGGTCGTGCGGGGCGTTTCCCTCCGTTACCGTGTTCCTTCGCAGCTACCGGTCGGTAGCTACAGTATAATAAAGTCGAACAGCCGCGGGTAGTCACCATGCAACCGGCCACTGTCCGTGCGAACTGTGATGCGATCCTCGACGAGGTCGAACGTGCAGTCGTCTCCGACCGCGAGGTGTTGCGGTCGGTACTGGTCGGGCTGTTGACCGACGGCCACGTCCTCCTCGAGGACGTTCCGGGGACGGGAAAGACGCTGACCGCTCGTTCGATAGCGGGCGCGGTGGGGTTGTCCTTTTCTCGCATCCAGTTCACGCCCGATCTGTTGCCCTCCGACGTGACGGGAGCGAACGTCTTCGACGAGAAGAGACGCGAGTTCGAGTTCCAACCGGGCCCCGTCTTCGGAAACATCGTGCTGGCCGACGAGATCAACCGCGCGCCGCCGAAAACGCAGGCCGCCCTGCTGGAGGCGATGGGCGAGGGACAGGTCACGGTCGACGGGGACACCCACGGACTCCCGGAACCGTTCGTCGTCATCGCGACGCAAAACCCCGTCGAGATGGATGGGACGTTCGAGCTTCCCGTCGCACAGAAAGACCGGTTCATGATCAAAACGAGTCTCGGATATCCCGACCTCGAGGGGGAACTACAGCTAATCGATCGCCGTGCCGATCGACGGACGCAGTCGCCGTCGGTCGAACAGGTCTGTACGCCCGAGACGGTCGATCAACTCCGAGCTGCTCCGGAACGGGTCAACGTCGAGGCGGAAGTGCGACGATATCTCGTGGAGATCGCCCGGGAGACGCGTCAGAATCAGCGCGTCGATGCCGGAGTGTCGCCGCGCGGCGTCCAGCAGTTCTTCGAAGCCGTCCGAACGAGAGCGGTCGTCCAGGGTCGGTCGTACGCGACGCCGGACGACGTCAAGGCGATGGCGCCGAAGGTTCTCTCACACCGACTCGTCCTGTCGTCGGACGCCCGCGTCGACCGGATCGATCCCGAAGGGATAATCGATCGGATCCTGGACACGGTGCGGGTCCCGCAGCTCACCTGACAGTCACCCATATACGAAGCCGCGGGATCTCTCACAGGGGACGAAAGCCCGCCCGCTTTCGGCCCGTTAGCGATGGTGGGCCAACGCTATCGCGACGCCGGCGACGAGCAGTGCAACGAGGGCACTGAAGGGGAGTTCGTCGATCCCGAGTTCGCGGACGAGGAGGACGAGGGCGATGGCGCCGATCGCGACGGCGCTGCTCGCGGCGGCGTGGACGAGTTCGCCGCGGGCGGTCGGCGCGTGGACGCCGAGTTGAGTGCCGATCGAGACGGCGTTCTCCGCGGCGTCCCACGCCAGTATCGTCAGGACACCGGCGACGAGAAGCGAACCGAAGGAGGAGCCCTGGACGACACCGCTGATCAAGACCGCGAGGAACAACAGACCGGTCCCGGCGTCTACGAGCGTTCGCTCGCGGCCGAGGCGGACGGGAACGACGGCAGCGGTGAGAAGCCACAGGCCGATCACTCCGGGGGCGAGTTCGAGCCGATGGGTAAAAGAGGCCGGTCGCGTGACGGAGAGACCGAGCGCGGAGACGACGAGGACCGTCCCGCAGAGCGCGACGGCGACGCCGAACCCGATTCGTCCACGTCGCCACGCGAGTCCACCGAGAGCGAAAACGAGAACGCCGACGACGGCGACGGCGAGTATCCGTCTCTGGAGGACCGTATCGGCGACGAGTGAGACCGCGAGGACACCGGCAGCGACAGCCAGCCCGCTGCTCGCTCGGGCGGGATGGCGAACGAGCGCCGCCGCGTTCGTCGTCACAGGGCCCACCGCCGGAGGTCCGACAGTGCCGTCCCGAGTCGCTCATCGGGGTTCCAGTCGACGACGGGGATGCCGGCGCTGTGAAGCGACCGCAGTCGGTTCCGTCGTTCGATTTCGGCGAGGCGGCCACCGACCGTCGCGTCGGTCGTCACATCGGGGCTGACGACCGTCACGGCACAGCCGTTGCTCTCGAGGCGCTGGGCGATCCGAGCGGCCTCGTCGTCACAAAGCGGTGTCAGAAGGAACGCCTGCGTCCGGCCGTGAAGCTGCGTCAGGATCGTCGAGAGCTGTCGGTCCAACCCGGTTCGCTCGGGGGCCTCGCCGTCGTTTTCGGTCTCGTCGATCGAGACACCCCCAGTGACGATGGCCGGTTCCGTCCCCTGAGGCGGGACCAAAGAGAGACCCCGATCGGTCGCCAGAAGTCGACGGAAACGGTCCAGGTGATCGCGACCGGTCCCCGGCGGAAGCCAGCATAGCTCACGGCCGAAGGCCGCCAGCCCGACGCGATGATCGGCCTCGAAGAGCGTGTCGGCGATCCGTTCGGCCACGTCGGTCGCGTGGGCCACTGCGTGGGGGGCGTCTTCGGAGCTGGCGCGGTAGGCGACCTCGCGGGCGTCGATACAGAGAACGACGTCGGCCAGCTGTTCGACCCGGAACTCCGTGGAGACGAGCTCGCCCGTCCTGGCGTACCGCCGCCAGTCGATTCGGCTCGTGGGGTCGCCGCGTTCGTACTCCTTGAGGCCGTGAAACTCGAGACCGCTGCCGCCGTCATCGGTGGCAAGCTGGCCGGGTCGGTGACGGGTCAGGGACCGTAACGGTACCTCGGGCACCCGACCGTCGCACTCGATCGCCGTCTCCTCGACGACGGTCGTCTCCGTTTCGATCGCGCCGCTGGCGTCCCGTGCGAGGACCATCGTCGGGCGGAACCGATGGGTCCCGCGTCCCGTTCGCATCGAGTACTCGATCGTCGTCTCCCCGCCGGGACGCAGCGCCGTCCCTCGCCGGGGGGAGCCGCCTTCGACCGAGAGCATCGGCGGAACGCCGTCGACGAGCCGGAGGTCGTACAACGTCCCGTCACCGGCGTTGCGGACCGTCGTCGTCACCTCGACGAGATCGCCGGAGCTCGGTGACTCGGGATCGACCCGCCGGTCGATTTCCAACGCCGGGTCCGGCGGATCGGTGAGCTGTGGGTAGGCGGCGAAGGCGACGGCCACCGCAGCCAACATGAGTAGCGAGGGACGGTTCGCCAACAGGCCGATGGCCAAGGCGAGGAGAACGACGGCGACGACGCCCCGCCAGCGGTTCGTTCGTCGAACGGTCACAGTCCGGCCTCGGTCGGTGGCGTCCCCGTCGGGTTTCGGAGTCGAACTCGACAGCATCAGTCCCCTCTGACCGTGGCGGTTCCGTGCCCGCTTTCGGTTCGCCGATCGTCCGAATCGGGCCCGTGCGTGTCGGTGGTGTCACGGTTCTGACGATTATTCCGCTGAACCCCGTCGCCGTTGTGTCCTGGCGAGACCGTTCCACGACCCCCATCGGAGTCGATGGCATCGATAGCCTCGACAGTTCGTCTGACTCGGGATCTCGGACCGAACGCCCCTCCGAACGCGCCATCGGGATCGGCACCTTCCAGCAGCCGGGCGACGACAGTGTCGTCAGTCCACGCCCCTTCCTCGACGCGTCGTTCGGCGGCCGCCCGCGGACAGCGCTCGGAGCGCATGAGTGACTGTATCGCCGCCTCGCGTAGGCGATTCCGGGCGGACTCGGGGATCCAGATGCCGAAAAACCGGCTGTTCGACCGATCGATCGACGCTCCCGGAGCGGACGCCGACTGCACCCGCTCGACGACCGGCGTCGTCACCTCCTCGATACCCGTCAGACGCCGGAAAAGCGCCGCCAACAGCGCGAACAGGATAGAGACGAGCCCGAGGACGGCGACGACGAGGTAGTCGCTACCGAGGACCGCTATCAGCGCCTCCATCGGGAGAGACTCTTCCGCCCCCGGAACGAACGCGACGAGCAACCCGAGAGCGAACACGGAGATACCGGCCACCAAGAGCAGACCGCGTGTGAACCGAGCGAGAGAGGATCGCACAGACATCAGTCTTCGTCCCCGTGGTGGCGTTTCCGACCGCCGTCGGATCGCCGTCTTTCGTCGCTTCGTAACCGTTCGAGTGCCTTCCGAGCGCGATCGGCCTCGCGCTCTACGGGGACGCCGCCGTAGTGGACGCGCTCGAAGGCGTCGGTGATGGCGTCGATAGCCGCGGGATCGATCCCCGCTTCGCGGGCGATCGTCGCGCACTCGGCGGACGTCTTCGTCGCCGGGCTCTCCGTCTCGGCGCGGCGGACCATCCACAACCAGGCCCGATCGACCGGGGTCGACGGCTCCGTTTCGGGCCAAGCGGCGGCCGCGGTCGGCTCGGACGCCCTCCCATCGGACGTCTCGACCGTCCCGAAAAGCGCCAGAAGTCGCTCGCGGTAGTGATACACGAAGGCGGCCACTGCGGCGATCGCCCCGAACAGGAGCAGCACCCGGACGACGGCTCCGAGAAGGGCCAGAAACCGACTGAGGAGTGTCGGCGGCGACGTCCCCGTTCCCGTCAACGACGCCCGTTGGGACTGTTGGGCGGTCGCCGTCCCCTCGTCTTCCCCACGATCTAGCTCCTCCGTCTCCCCGTCTTCCTCGCGACCTAGCTCCTCCGCCTCCCCGTCGTCCCCGCGATCTATCTCGTCTCGGATGGCGGCCGCATCGCTCGTTCCGATCGGCAATCGATCGTAGTTCAGGTCGATCTCGTCGGCCGGATCGGTCGTCACGGACGAATCGAGCGCGGTCCCGACGACGGCGAGAGACGCGATACACAGAAGCGCGATTCCGAGCGGTACGATCCGAGACCGGTTCATTGAATCTCCGATCGCCGATCGCCCGCCGAGCGGGCCACACCGGTTTTAGCGATCGTCCACGACCTACCGTCGGAAGACGCGAGAGCGGTACCCCAGTATCCACTGGGGCGACGGGGTAGAACAGCCGTATACATTGGTCATCGAATCGGATACGGCACGGTTAGTTATTGATGGCTTAGAGCGAGACGGACACGAGTTTGAGAGGGTCTACCTGGGATCGGATCCCGTTAAGCACACCGTTTTACCCGTCCGGGGAACGGGCGATGCCCACGTGGGCCGGATCGGAATAGTAGGATCACTCATCGAGCGTGGCGCCATCTCCGATGCCGTGCGGTCGAAACGCTCCCGCCACGTTCAATAGCCGCCCGCGTCACCGGAGACGTATGACACGCACCGTGTGGCTCAAAGCCGACGACGAGGTCGGCGACTGGGAGGCGAGAAAGCGGCGCATCACCGCCGGGCTCGAGGCCGGCGTCGACTGGGTGTTGGTCGATCGGCGCGACGTCGGTCGCGTCCGCGAGCTCGGTCGGGTCAACGTCGCCGCCTTCGCGGGCGACGACGTCCACGTGATGGACGCCGAACCCGACGAGACGGCCGAACCCGACGCGATCGTCGTCGGCAAGAACGGCGAGGGCGACGGGACCGTCGATCTCCCGTCGGATCTTTCGGGGTCGGCCGATCTGACGACGCTTCGCCGAAACGATGGTCCCGGCGGCGCGTACGTCCGGATCCTCGGGCCCGACTACGAATCCTTCGCCGAGACGGCCGCCGGGGACGCCGAGTACACGATCGTCATCGGCGACGACTGGCAGATCATCCCCCTCGAGAACCTCATCGCCCGCATCGGCGAGGAGACCGACCTCGTCGCGGGGGTCCGATCCGCCGACGAGGCGAGAACCGCCTTCGAGACGCTCGAGATCGGTGCCGACGCCGTTCTCTTGGACACCGACGATCCCGACGAGATCAGGGGAACCGTCGAGGCGAGGGACGCGACCGAGCGCGAACGGCTCGATCTCCAGCGGGCGACGGTGACGGAGATCGAGGAGGCCGGCTCGGCCGATCGCGTCTGTGTCGATACCGCCTCGATGCTCGACCACGACGAGGGAATGCTGGTCGGTTCGATGAGTCGAGGGCTGTTTTTCGTCCACGCGGAGACGGCGGACTCGCCGTACGTCGCCTCCCGACCGTTCCGGGTCAACGCGGGCGCCGTCCACGCCTACGTCAGGACGCCGGACGGCGGGACGAAGTACCTCGCGGAGCTGAAATCCGGCGACGAGGTACAGATCGTCGACACGGAGGGCAACACCCGGGAGGCGATCGTCGGCCGCGCGAAGATCGAGAAACGCCCGATGTTCCGCGTCGAGGCCGAACTGGAGAACGGCGACCGGATCGAGACGCTATTGCAGAACGCCGAGACGATCAAGGTCGCCACCGGCGACGGACGGAAATCCGTCACGGAACTGGAGACCGGCGACGAGATGTTCGTCTACTACGAGGACGTCGCCCGGCACTTCGGCGAGGCCGTCGAGGAGTCGATCATCGAAAAGTGAGCAGATCATCGATCAGCCGACGGAGCGTCCGGAGGTCGTACTGGCCGGGGGCCGTCGCCCGCTCCGGGTCGACCGGCGCGTATCCGATCTTCGAACCGTAGACGGGCGCGACCGCCCGGGTGTGGCTTCCGGCCGCGCCCATCGCCATCGTCGCGACCGAAAACCCCTCGCCTGTGAGTTCGTGTGTCGCGGAGAGAAGCGAAAGCGAATCGCTCCGATCGGCCGCGGTGACCGCGAGTTTCCCGACGTCACCGTACTCACAGGCTCGCCGAAGCAGCCGTTTCATCTCCCCGTCGGGGGGCGTCCGCTCGAAGTCGTGCGTCGAGACGACGACGGAGACGCCGGATTCGCTCGCCCGGTCTGCGAGTTCGCGTGCGACTTCGCCGTCCCCCTTTTCGCCGGAGAGGGCCGCGAGTTCGATGTCGACCGCGCCGACGGCGTCGTACTCGATCGCGCGCTCGAGCGCCTCCAATCGATCGTCGTCTACGGCCTCGCCGCCCTCCCAGTCGGCCCGGTTCGTCACGAGAAGCGGGAGTTCACCGTCGTACGTCTCGAGGGCGGCGAGCGGGTCGGCGGCGAGATCCATCCGGAACTCGACACAGTCGGCGTCGGAGCGGGCGGCCGAGGCGTCCGCGAGCGTCGCGCTCGATGCGGCGAGGGTAAAACCGTCGAAATCGAGGTTCATACGTGGTTCCTATCCGGCACGGGCAAAAGAACACGGGTCCGGAGCGTCGCTCGGACGCGATCTATCAAAAACAGGCTCCCGTCGAGATCACTCCTCGGCCACGCCGCTCCAGGTGTTCGTGGCGCCGCCGTCGACGATGACCGATTCCCCGGTGACGAACCCCGAGAGCGAACTCGCCAGATACAGGACCGCGTCGGCGATATCCCGCGGCTGACCGACTCGCTGCAACGGCGCGGTCCGCTCGTAGGTGTCGATCGCTCCCCGTTCGTCGCCGAACATCTCCAGATCCTCTCTGGTCATCGACGATTCGACCAGTCCGGGACAGACCGCGTTCGCACGGATGTCGTGTGGGCCGAGCGCGGCCGCCATGGCGTACGTCATCACTCGGACGGCCCCTTTCGACGCGCAGTAGTGGACGCCGGTCGCCCGTCCAGTCACACCGGATATGCTCGCGATGTTGACGATCGAGCCTTCCCGATCGGCTTCGATCATCCGGTCGGCGGCGGCTTGGGCCCCGAAGAACGTCCCCTTCGCGTTTATTTCCATCATCCGCTCGTACTGCGTTTCGGTTATATCGAGGAAGTCGCGCGAGCGCGAGATGCCCGCGTTGTTGACCATGATGGTGATCCCACCGATCGCTTCGGCGGCGTCGACCGCCGCCTCCAGATCCGACGGGTCCGTGACGTCGCACTCGACGTACCGTCCGGTCCCGTCGAACTCCGAACCGACCAGTTCGTGGGTCGGATCGCCGCCCTCCCGTGGCTCGGCTTGGAGGTCGGCAACGACGATATCGGCCCCCTTTTCGGCGAGCGTCAGACTGATTCTCCGGCCGATGCCGCTCGCACCGCCGGTGACCACCGCGACGTCGTCAGCGAGGTCGATGTCTCCCATCGATAGCGGTATCGAAATAGATCGTTATAGTTCTGGGGGGTGCGTGGTCCCGGATCAGGCGTTCGGTGAGCGTTCACGGCGGTCTCAGGCCCGCTCGAGGAACCGCGCCTGAGCCGTCGTCCCCTTGGTACCGTAGTCGGTGACCTGGACGCGTATCGTCTCGCCGGTGTCGAGCGCGCTCCGACACCCGGGATCGGGGATCTCGCGGACGAACGTCTGGAGGCCGTTTATCGTTCCCCGAACCTCAGGTGGAACGCGGTCGTATTGGGTCTCCTTGACGACGAGTTCGTAGGTCTCTCCCTTCTCCGCGGCCTCCTCGGGCGGGCGTTTCTGTGCGTTCCTGTGAGCGCGGTCGCGTTCGCGCTGTGCGTCGGTGTTCGGGGACCCCCTCCGCCGACGGACGAACGATCCCAAAGCGACGAGGACGGCGAACGCAACGGCCGCGACGAGTACCAGCGTATCGGTCATGAAGGGTCGGTTCGCGGCGGTCGGACAAATCCGTTGTGTCCGATACCCGGCGGACGGACGGCGGTGAAACACGGGAAACTATACCCGGGCGGCGACTACCGTCGGTGACTACAGATGTGGAACCGCCCGTCTGACGGCCAGGCTGCCGTTCGGGGACGAACATGAGCACCGTGGGAAGCGCGCTGTACGTCGCGTACCTGCTGTTGTTCGCCGTCGCGGCGCTGCTCTGTTTCGCCAGTCTTCGCAGGGTCACGCAGGTCGAAGACCGCGACACCCGTGTCGGTCTGGCGGCGCTGTTGGTGATCAGCGGCGGGTGGTCGGCGAGCCACTTCGGTTATCTCGCCGCGCCGACCGAGTGGCTCCAACACGGGTTCTACGTGGTCGGGCTTTTGATCGGGTTCGGCGCTGTCGGGCCGTGGCTGTACTTCTGTTCGGCCTACACGGGTCGGTCGCTCCACCGGGATCGACGGATCCGGTTCGTCGCCGTCGGAACGTATCTCGGTGTCGTCTCGATCAAGCTCACGAACCGGTATCATCAGCTGTACTACGTCGTCGACCCGGTCGAAATACCGTTTCCGCACCTCCAGATCGTCCACCGGCCGCTACACTGGATCATCATGGGCTTTGCCTACGCGTTGGCCACCGTCGGCTTCTTCATGCTGTTCGAGCTCTTTTACAAGACGGATTACGACGTCAGACCGCTCGCGGGACTGGTCGCGATCACCGCCCTACCCGTCGGGCTCGACGTCGTCGGACACGTGAGTCCGCTCGTGCTCGAACTCACGTACTCGTCGCTCGGCGTCGCCGCCTTCGCCGCCGGCGTCATGTTCGTCTACATCGATCAGTTCCGGACGTTGCAGGTCGCGGGGGAAGGGGAAGACCCCGTCGTGATTCTCGACGACGATGACACGATCAGGGAGGCGAACAAAAGCGCCCGAGAGCTGTTCCCACGGCTCGAAGGGCAGGACGTGATCGGATCGCAGTTACGGACGGTGCTACCGGAAATCGCCAAAATATCCGCCCGGGAGCATCCCGTCATCCAACGGGGACGGGGAGGCGAAACGCGGTACTACCGGATCTCGTCGAACCCCTTTACCGCCGGCGAAGCCGAGATCGGACGCGTGTTGACGTTCACCGATGTCACCGAAAGCGAGATGTACAGACAGGAACTCGAACGGCAAAACGACCGCCTCGAGACGTTCGCGAGCATGGTTTCACACGACCTCAGAAACCCCCTGACCGTCGCCAAGGGCAACCTCGAACTCGCCCGCGAGGAACGCGACAGCCGCGATCTCGAAGCCGTCGAGCGGGCGCTCGACCGGATGAACGAACTGATCGAGGACGTCCTCCAGCTCGCCCGACAGGGCCAGCCGATCGACGAGACCCGGCCGGTCGACGTACGCGAGATCGCCGAAAGCAGCTGGGAGATGATCGACTCGGCGGAGGCGACGCTGGCCGTGGCGGAGGGTTCCGAGATCGAGGCCGATCCGGATCGGCTCCGACAGCTCTTCGAGAACCTGTTCAGAAACAGTCTCGAGCACGGCTCGCCGACGGTGACTGTCACGGTTGGCTCACTCGAGGACGGGTTCTACGTCGAGGACGACGGGCCGGGGATCCCCGAGGAGCTCCGCGAGGACGTGTTCGGCTCGGGCTTTACGACGAACGAAGGGGGAACGGGGTTCGGGCTGGCGATCGTCAAGGAGATCGTCGACGCCCACGGCTGGACGATCCGCGTCACCGAGGGGACGGACGGCGGAGCACGCTTCGAGGTCGGGACGTGACGTCGATCGGATAAGGGTCGAAACGGGAGCGATCGACAGCGGACGGCCAAGAGCGCGGGAGCGAACCGACCTGAGGGGCGGGGAGCCCTCCCGACGAAAACACCAAAGTGTTTAAATACCTTTCGCCCGTGTTTAATGTACGACAACTGACCGGGTCTTTTCGGGGTAATTCCCTACCTGGCAGCCCCCGCCACGTAGCATGAGTGAACACACACACACGCGAACGAGAACGACCGAGGAGGAAAGCGAAAGCGAGACCGAACGCGACGAGTCCACCGAGTGCCCCGAATGCGGCGGCAGACTCGCTGCCGACTCCGAGCACGGGGAGACGGTCTGTACCGAGTGCGGATTGGTCGTCGAAGAGGACGAGATCGACCGCGGCCCCGAGTGGCGCGCCTTCGACAGCGCCGAGAAGGATCAAAAGTCCCGCGTCGGCGCCCCCACCACCAACATGATGCACGACAAGGGGCTCTCGACGAACATCGACTGGCGCGATCAGGACGCCTACGGGAACTCGCTCGACTCACGGCAGCGACAGAAGATGCAGCGGCTCCGGAAGTGGAACGAGCGGTTCCGGACGCGCGATTCGAAGGAGCGCAACCTCAAGCAGGCGCTCGGCGAGATCGATCGGATGGCCTCGGCGCTCGGTCTGCCCGAGAACGTCCGCGAGACCGCGAGCGTCATCTACCGGCGCGCGCTCGACGAGAACCTCCTTCCGGGACGCTCCATCGAGGGCGTCTCGACGGCCTCGGTGTACGCCGCCGCGAGACAGGCCGGCGTCCCCCGCAGCCTCGACGAGGTGGCTGGCGTCTCCCGCGTCGAAAAGAGCGAGATCGCCCGCACCTACCGCTACGTGGTCCGCGAACTCGGTCTGGAGGTCGCCCCGGCCGATCCCGAGAGCTACGTGCCCCGCTTTGCGAGCGAACTGGGCCTCTCCGAGGAAGCCGAGAACCGCGCCCGGAAACTCCTCAGTAACGCCAAAGAGCAGGGCGTCCACTCCGGAAAGTCGCCGGTCGGACTCGCCGCCGCCGCCGTCTACGCCGCCTCGCTTTTGACCAACGAGAAGACGACACAGGCCGCCGTCTCGGAGGTGGCCGACATCTCCGAGGTCACCATCCGGAACCGATATCACGAACTGCTCGAGGCCGAGCAGGACCTCGCTTTCGCCTGAGATCCGACCTCCGTTTCGGCTCGATCGATCTCCAGGGTTTAGCCTCGACTGTGACAGGACGCGTTCGCCGTATCGCCACCGCGACGTAGTGGGGTCCATCGACACTGAGAAGGGCCGAAGCGGAGCGTGACAGAAGAAGCTACATTTTCCTGGCGCTCGCAGGGTGGCGTATGTCACTGTCGGCGGTTTGCTATCGGTGCGAGAAGCGTTACGGAGACGAGGCCCGTGTGCGGTGTGACTGCGGTGAGCCGCTCTGGTTCGAGGAACGCGCGGGATTTTCCTGGAGTGACTTCGCCGACGCCTCGGGAATGTGGCGCTACGAAGCGTTGCTCCCGACCGCGCGTCCGACCGGCATCGCCCGCGGGGCCGGCGGCACACCCCTGATCCGAAGCGAGGGGCTCGACGAGGCCGCGGGCTGTCGGGTGTACGTCAAAGACGAGGGGGAGAACCCGACCGGCGCTTACAAGGATCGGGGGAGCGCCGTCGCGGTGCCACACGCGATCGAGGCGGGCAACGACGTCGTCGGGACGGTCTCCTACGGCAACATGGCGATGAGTACCGCCGCCCACGCCGCGAGCGCCGGCCGCGACTGCGTCGTGTTCGTTCCCGAGGCGATCTCCTCGGTCCGTCTGGAGCTGATCGCCCAGTACGAGCCGACGATCATCCAGGTCGAGGGCGATTACGGCGCGCTCTATCACGACGCCCTGCGGCTCTCGGCAACGCACCCGATCGCGATCCTCGTCGGCGACGTCCCGACGCGGATCGGCGGGTACAAGACGGCACTGTTCGAGATCTACGAGGAGCTGGCCCCGGAGACGCCGGACGCGATCGCGCTGCCGACCAGTTCCGGCGGTTTCGCCTCGGGGATCTGGCTTGGGCTTCGAGATCTCGACGCGGCGGGGCTGCTCGAGGAGTTCCCGCGGCTCTATCTCGTTCAGACGGCGGCGGCCGATCCGATCACGCGAGCATTCGAGGCCGGGACGGACGATCCCGAGGAGCTCTCGCCCGAGGCGGTCGGCGAGACGATCGCTCACTCGATCGGGAACCCCGATCCGCCGAGCGGCGCCCGTGCGCTCGCGGCGGCCCGGTCGACGGGCGGCGCGGTGCTGTCGGTCACCGACGAGGAGATCCGAGCCGCTCGGCGGCGGTTCGCCGCCGACGGCGGGTTCTGCGTCGAGCCGGCCTCCGCCACGCCGCTTGCGGGCGTGGCGCGGTTGACCGAGCGCGGCGAGATCGGCGACGACGAGACGGTCGTGTTGATACCGACCGGAACGGGGTTCAAGGAACTCGGGACCGGCGACGCGTCGGTCGCGACCGAAACGGTCGCCCGCAGGGAGCTCGAGGGGCGACTCGAAGCGCTGTTGGAGTGAACCAGTCGCGCGGTTTTTATCCGATCGATCCCTCGAAAGAGTCGTGCGCGAGTACGCCTTCGAACTCGCGGTGTGTGCCGCCCTGGAGGCCGAAAGCGACGGTATCATCGCCCGCCAGCTCGGCACGGAGTCGCGGATCGTCGACGTCGTCGAGATCAGTCCCGGACCGGAGTTCGAGGCCCGGGCGGAGATCACCCCCGAGACGATCCCGGGGCCGGCGATCGAAAGCGAGATCGGCGTCGGTCGCGCCCGGCGACCGGCGGCCGCGATCGATACCTCCCCCGAGCGCGCCGAGGCGATCGCCGAGCGAGCCGTCGAGATCGGCTTTTTCGAGGCCGAACGGCGGAACGGGCGCCGCTACGTCAGGCAGGCGGCCCGTTATCCGGAGTGGATCGGGAAGATCAGAGCGATCGAGAACAAGCCGGATCTGGGTCGGCCGGGCGATCTCGAACGACAACTCCGCAAGGACGTTTCGCTCGCGCTTTTCGACGAGGTCGAACTCGTCACCGCCTCCTACGTCACGGGCGCACACCTCAACCGGATCCCCGATGCGGTCGGCGTCCGCCGGTTCGATCCCGAAACCGGCCGCTCGGAGACGATCCGAGAGCCGACCCGGCTCCCGAGCGAGGAGACGGGGATATCCATCGTCGAGGACCACCCCTCACGGACGGATATCGAACCGGTTTCGGCCGATCGAAAGGCACGATTGCGCCGACGGGTCGCCGAACGGGCCTACGGCAAGGGCTGGCGGCCGGAGACGCTTCCGGGCTGTGAGCGGGCGGCGGCGAAGGGGCCACCCTTCGGTCGGGAGGACGGGCTGCCGTACTGCGGGTGGAAAGAGCGGTTCGTCGATCCGGCGAGCGAGTGCGGACCGGGATGTCCGGAGTACGCGCCGGCCGAACCGCCGGAATCCGATACGAACGCGATCAGGGCGAAGCGGACGCCCTGGCGGGCCGATCCGGACGGCGTCACACGCAGACAGGCCGGACTCGACGCGTTCGGCGAAGGGGAAAGCGGGGATGGCGGCTGAGACACCCGAAGGTCACAGCCGAAACCGCTCGCCGTCGACCGCCATGTCGTCGTCGAACGCCTCCCCGGCGGGGATGTAATGCGAGAGATGGACGAGCCGGTACTCGTCGGCGTCGAGATCGTCCGCCAGCGCCCGTGCCCCCTCGATCGTCATGTGTTTCGTCCCGAAGGTTCGATGGATCCCCGCTTCGTCGGGATGGTCGCCGCCGAGCGGGTGGTATTCGACGTGTTTCGCGGGGACGATCCCGTCGAGGAAACACAGGTCCGGATCGGCGAGGGCCGCCCGCGACTCCTCGGTGATACCGTAGTTGCTATCGCCCGACAACGACAGCTTCGCTCCGGTTTCGGGGTCCTCGACGGTGAGTCCATAACAGACCAAAGGCGGATGCTCGACCGGGACGAGCGTCACCTCGAACCCGCACGCCTCGAAGGGTTCCAGGGGGGATCGAGGTTCGACCGAAATCGAATCGAGATAGTGGTACTTTTCGGAGACCGTCTCCGCGACGCTTTGCCCCGTCTGTGGATCGGTCTCGTCGGCGGCGAAGACGGGGACGTCCTCGAGCAGTCGGTAGGCGTTGCCCAGCCCGTCGAGGTGGTCGAAGTGAATGTGGCTGATGACGATCGCGTCCGGTAACGGCACGTCCTGTGTGAGAAACTGTGCGCGGAAATCGGGGCTGGCGTCGACGAGCAGCGACTCGTCGGTTCGCTCGTTGTGGACGTGAACCGAGAACCGCGAGCGTTCGACGCCGAGTTCGCGTGCCCGCAGACAGGTGTCACAGTCGCATCTCGGCGTCGGCGTCCCCGTCGTGTCGCCGGTTCCGAGCAGCGTGACCTCCATCAGTGGTCGTGATCGTGGCTGTGAGCGTCCGATCCGCCCGCGACGAGGGTGTCGGCGTCCCCGTCGATCATGTCCATGTTCTTTAAGTTGTCCCGCTCTTCGAACCCCTCGATCGCGTCGAGGAGATCCTGCTGTGTCAGCGTCGTCCGTTCCTCCGTCAGCGCGTCGAGGACGGCTTCCCGGAGCACGAGCCGGAGGTCGCTACCGGTGAGCCCTTCGGTCGCTGCCGCGAGCGTCCCCGGATCGAACTCCTCGATCTCCATCCGCCGGGTGACGATCCGAAGGATGTCCGCACGCATCTGTACGTCGGGTTTCGGGAAGTTGACGATCTCGTCGAAGCGCCGCCAGGCGGCCGCATCGAGCTGGTCCGGGTGGTTCGTCGCGCCGATCAACAGGACGTCGTCCTGGATGAGCGAAATCTCGTCGATGCTCTTCAACAGCGTGTTGACCGCGCGTTTGATCGCGGCGTGTTCGTCCGAGGAGCGGGTCTTGGCGACGAAGTCGAACTCGTCCATGAAGAGGATACACGGCGAGAGCCGTTTGGCGATCTCGAAGGTCTTGTCGACGTTCTTCGCCGTCTCGCCGAGATACTGGCTCGTGATCATCGAGAGTTTGACCTCGACGAAGGGGAGATCCAGATCCTGTGCGAGCGCTCGGGCGACGGACGTTTTTCCGGTCCCCGGCGGACCGACGAAGAGGAGTTTGCCGATCTCTCGGAGGCCGATCTCCGCCAGGTAATCGCGGTGTTCGATCGCCTTCACGACCTTGTGGATCTCGTTTTCCTGATCGGACGTCAACACGAGATCCTCGAGCGTCATCTCGATCTCTTCGGGGGCCCGGATCTCGACGAGATCGAGCATCTCCTCTTCGTCCTCGTCGAACATCTCCTCTAAGAGGGAGTCGATCCAGACGCGGTCGGCGTGTATCGGTCGGTTCTTTTCGCGGACGGTTTCGTAGTCGATCTCCCCGTCGACCCGCTCGGCGAAAGCGTACGCGAGCGTCGGGTTGTCCCGGAGCGTCTCGAGTGAGGCCCGCTCTAAGAACCACGATTCGGCCATCCCGCGGTCGGTGAACTCGATCTTGCCCGAGAACTCGTCCCGGTCGGTGAACATCAACCCCGAGATCGCTTCCCACGGTCGATCGACTCCGGTCGCGGCGGCGGCGGTGTTGGTCGTCGTCGTCAGCGGCCGTTCGACCTCGCCGTCCTCCCAGAAGACGCGCCGGTACTGGGGCGGTAGATCGCGCTCGTCGAGATCGCGGTTCTCGGTGTAGATGGCCGCAGTCAACAGGAACTCAACGACATCGAGTTCGGGGCTGCTCATTCCCCACATTCTTGCTCCGGTGGGGGTATAAGCCCGTCGAATCGTCCGGTTCCGGTCGTTGCGGACGGCCCCGTCTGAATACCGAAGTCGGTTTATTCGCGACACGTCTGGAGAGGTGTATGTCGCTTCGCGTGACGTTTCTGGGGACGGGCGGGGCCGTGCCGACGACCCAGCGGAACACGAGTTCGGTCTTCTGTCGCCGGGAGGGCGATCGGCTACTCTTCGACTGCGGGGAAGGGACCCAACGGCAGATGATGCGTTTCGGCACCGGGTTCGGCGTTTCGCAGGTCTTCGTCACGCACCTTCACGGCGATCACACCCTCGGGTTACCGGGGTTGCTCCAGACGATGGATTTCAACGATCGGAAGTCCTCGCTCACCGTCCACACGCCGAAGGGGACCGCAGCGGAGCTGCGGGAACTCATAGACGCTGCGGCCGGACACCCCTCGTTTCCGCTCCACGTCCGGGAAGTCGGCGACGGCGACGTCGCCCTCGATCGCCCGGCCTACGAGGTCCGGGGCTTTCGGACCGATCACGACACCCGATCGATCGGATACGCGCTGATCGAGGACGAGCGCAAGGGCCGTTTCGATCGCGAGCGCGCGGAGGAGCTCGGCGTTCCGGTGGGCCCGAAGTTCCAGCGTTTACACGCGGGGAAACCGGTCGAACTCGAGGACGGAAAGGTTATCGAACCGGAGCAGGTCGTCGGCGATCCCCGCCCCGGGCGGACGGTCGTCTACACCGGCGATACGCGCCCGACGGACCGGACCGTCTCGGTCGCCGAGGGGGCCGATCTGTTGATCCACGACGCGACGTTCGGAAGCGACAACGAGAGCCGTGCCCGCCGGACTGCGCATTCGACGGCGGCGGAGGCGGGCGATATAGCCGGACGGGCGGGCGTCGAACGGCTGGCGCTCGTGCATATCTCTTCGCGGTATGCGGGCAACGTCACCCCGCTCGAACGGGAGGCCCGCGAGACGTTCGGCGACGGCGCTTTCGTTCCCGACGACGGCGACGTCGTCTCCGTGCCGTACCCCGACGCGGGGTAGCCGATCGTCCGGCGATCGCGCTCAATCCGGCTGTTCTCCGGGGTCCCGCCGACGGAACATGCCGAGAGCGGTCCATTCGATAACGAGGTCGTCGCGTTGGTTGTACCCCCGGAGCTTCGTTTGGACGTGCCCCATCTCCGGTCGACTCTCGGAGGGCCGTTTCTCGAGCACTTCGAGTTCGACCCGAAGCGTATCGCCGGGATGGACCGGGCGGGTCCATCTGAGTTCGTCGACGCCGCGTGCCCCCATCGACCCCTCGTCCAAGAACCCGTCGACCAGAAGCCGCATGCACATCGAGGCGGTGTGCCACCCCGAGGCCGCGAGCGAACCGAAGATCGACTCCTCGGCGGCGGCCTCGTCGAGATGGAACGGCTGTGGGTCGTACCGTTCGGCGAACTCGACGAGTTCGTCTTTCGTCACCTCGTATCGACCCTCCGGTTCGTAGACGTCGCCGACCGCGAGGTCCTCGAAGTAGTGTGTCATTGGCGGGGTATCGACGTGGAAATATATAAAGACCTTATCGAGGAAGGCGCTTCACGGAGGTGGCCCGGCGTGGCGTTACCGGATCGATTCGTAGATCTCGACTCCGGAGGAGGCTCCGATCCGGGTCGCGCCCGCCGAGACCATCTCGAGGACCTCCTCGAAGCTTCCGATCCCGCCGGAGGCTTTGATTTCGGTGTCCGAACCGATACCGTCCCGTATCGCCTGGATTTCGGCTGGATCCGTCGGTCCGTCGTACCCGACAGCCGTCTTGACGAAGTCGGCGCCACCCTCTTCGACGAGCGACGCCGCCCGTCGGATCTCCGACATCGAGAGGGCCGGCGACTCGATGATGCACTTCAGCGTCCGATCGCTGACCGCCTCTTTCACCGCTTCGACGTCCTCGACGACCGCGGTTTCGTCACCGTTAGCGAACGCCGTCCGGTTCATGACCATGTCGAACTCGTCGACGTACTCCGTGAGCGCCTCGATCTCGGCCCGTTTCGCCGCCGAGTTCTGGACTCCGTAGGGGAACCCGACGACGGCGGTGACGTTCGCGTCATCGCCGACCAGTCCGTCGGCGAGTCGGGCGTGGTACGGGACGACGACAGCCGAGCAGAACCCGTACTCGAGGACTTCCGCACACAGTTCGCGGATTTCGGCCTCGGTGGCTGCCGGATCGACGTTCGTGTGATCGATTATCGACGCGACCGTTTCGGGATCGTCCCGAAGCGTCTCCTCTAGGGACATGTTTGCCATTCGTCGTCGGGCAGTATACATCCGCCGATGGGGCCGATGAGAGGGGGAAAACGGGACAGCAGCGAAGGGGGCGACGCGTTAGGGCGCGTCCGTCGGGACACAACAGACCGGCAGAGCCGTGATCCGGGACGCGCTCGTATCGATCACGCTCGCGGCTCGGCGGACAGCACCTACATATACCGGCGGACAAACGTAGGGATATGAACGACCGAACGGCGGCCCGGACCCGGTCGACGGCCGAGACCGACATCGAGGTGACGATCGATCTCGACGGCGACGGCGAAAGCACCGTCGAGACCGGCGTCGGCTTCTTCGATCACATGCTGGCGGCGTTCGCGAAACACGGCCTCTTCGATCTCACCGTCCGGTGTGACGGCGACCTCGAGATCGACGACCACCACACCGTCGAGGACGTCGCGATCA
>CAZWZX010000010.1:0-25996 GCA_964638655.1 uncultured Natronomonas sp. | reverse complement strand
GTCGTCTTCACCCGCGACGTCCACCCACCCGAACAGTTCGAGGACAGCCACTACTACGACGAGTTCGACCGATGGGGCGAACACGTCCTCGAGGGCTCGTGGGACGCCGAGTTGGTCGCCGAACTCGAACCCCGCGAGTCGGAGCTCGTGGTCGTCAAACACACCTACGACGCCTTCTATCGGACGGGACTGGAGGGGTACCTCGAGAGCCACGGGATCGACGATCTCGTGATCTGCGGGACGCTCGCGAACGTCTGTGTCCTCCACACCGCCGGGTCGGCGGGACTGCGGGATTGCCGGCCGATCCTCGTCGAGGACGCCGTCGGTTCCATCGAGGACGATCACCGCGAATACGCCTTAGAGCACGCCGAGTGGCTCTTCGGGGAGGTCAATCCGCGCTCGGCGGTCGAGTTCGCGTAGCGTCGGCGGTCGTCGTTCCCGTTGGGTGCTGTCGCGGTTCCGATCGCCGCGTTTCCCCGCGTTTAAGTCTCCGCACCGAGAATCCGTCGTATGGACGATCGAACGTACACGGCAGAGGCGACGCCGGGCGAGACGGCGACCGTCGCCGGCTGGGTCCACGAGATCCGCGACCTCGGCGGTATCGCTTTCCTCATCCTCCGTGACAAGACCGGACGCATTCAGATCAAATTCGAGAAGGACGAAATGGACGACGAGTTGGTCGAGACCGGCCTCGGTCTCTCCCGTGAGTCTGTCGTCTCGGTGACCGGCGCCGTCGAGGAGGAGCCCCGGGCCCCGACCGGCGTCGAGGTGACCCCCGAAACCGTCGACGTCCTGTCGGCGGCCGACACCGAACTTCCCCTCGACCCGACCGGGAAAGTCGACGCCGAGCTCCCGACGCGGCTCGACAACCGGACGCTGGATCTGCGACGGGAGACCGGGAAGGCGATCTTCGAGATCCGAAGCGAGATCCTCCGGGCTGCCCGCGAGGCGTTCCGCGACGCCGGCGCGACCGAGATCACGACCCCGAAGATCGTCGCGACGGGCACCGAAGGCGGCACAGAGCTTTTCCCCATCACGTACTTCGGCCAGGAAGCGTTCATGAACCAGAGCCCACAGCTTTTCAAACAGCTCGTGGCGGGTTCGAGTATCGAGCGCGTCTTCGAGATCGGACCGATCTTCCGCGCCGAGGAGCACAACACGCCCCGCCACCTCAACGAGGCGACTTCGATCGACTTCGAGGGGGCCTTCTGCGATCAACACGACGCGATGGACGTCTGTGAGTCCGTCGTCGTCGCCGCCTACGAGGCCGTCTCCGAGAACTGCGTCGGCGAACTCGAGGCGCTCGGGTTCGAGTCCTTCGAGGTTCCCGAGACGCCGTTCCCGCGGCTCTCCTACGAGGAGGCGATCGAGCGGATCAACGCGACCGGCGCGCTCGACGAACAGCTAGTGTGGGGCGACGATCTGCCGACCGAGGGCGAGAAGGCTCTCGGCGACGACGTCGGCGGCCACTACTTCATCACCGACTGGCCCGCCGATATCAAGCCGTTCTACATCATGGACCACGACGACGACGAGACGCTCTCGACCGGCTTCGATCTGATGCACCCACGGATGGAACTCGTTTCGGGCGGCCAGCGCGAACACCGCCACGAGCAGCTCATCGAGGGCTTCGAGGCCCAGGGGCTCGATCCCGAGGCCTTCGAGTACTACACGAAGATGTTCAGATACGGGATGCCGCCGCACGCCGGCTGGGCAATCGGCGGCGAGCGCCTCATCATGACGATGCTCGATCTCGACAACATCCGCGAGGCGGTTCTGTTCCCGCGAGATCGCCAACGTCTGAGCCCGTAGCGAAGACGTCGGGAGCCGGCCGCATTCTTTATTTCTACGATCACGTTTCCGCCAGCTTCCCGTCGCGTTCGGCGGCGATCTCGAAGAGCCGGTTGTACTTTGCGAGCCGTTCCGAGCGGGCCAGCGATCCCACCTTCAGCTGTCCGGCGTCGTACGCCATCGCCAGATCGGCCATCGTCGAGTCACACGTCTCGCCGGATCGCGCCGAGACGACCGTCGCCAGGCCGGCGGACTGGGCCCGTTCGATGACCTCGGTCGTCCTCGTGATCGTCCCCGCCTGATTCATCTTGACGAGGACCGCGGTCGCCGCCTCGGTTTCGATGGCGCGGTCGAGTCGCCCTCGGTCCGTCACCAGGAGATCGTCGCCGAGCAACTGGACGCCGTCCAACCGCTCGTTGAGACGCCGCCACCCCTGCCAGTCGTCCTCGGAGAGCGGATCCTCGATCGAGACGATCGGATACTCGTCGGTCCACGCCAGCAGTCGCTCGATCATCCCATCCCGATCGAGCGGTTCGTCGTCCGTCTCGAGACGATACTGCGCCGCTTTCTCGTCGTAGAAATGCGTCGCCGCGACGTCGACGGCGAAGGCGACGCCGTCGGCTGCGGGCTCGAAACCGGCATCGAGGATTCCCGATCGGAGTAACTCGAAGGCGTCGTCGAGGTCGTCCATCGGCGGCGAAAAGCCGCCCTCGTCGGCGACGAGCGGTCTGACACCGCGGTCTTCGATCCGATCTCTGACCGCCCGTCGAACGTCCCAGACGGTCTCTATCGCTTCGGTGTAGGTCTCTGCACCCATCGGAACGACGAGGAAGTCCTGGATCGCGACGCCGCCGTGGGCGTGGAGCCCGCCGCTCAGTACGTTCACCATCGGCCGGGGGATCGCGCCCGGATCGTCCGGCGCGAGCGACTCGTATACGGACTCGTTACGGACGGCTGCCGCGGCTCGGGCGACAGCTCCGGAGACCGAGAGCACGGCGTTCGCACCGAGTTCGGAGAGGTCTTCGGTTCCGTCGGCCTCGACGAGCCAGTCGTCGATCGCCGTCTGTTCCGTGACGTCGTGTCCGACGACGGCCGCTTCGAGTTCGTCGTTGACCGCTCGGACGGCCTGAGAGACACCGAGCCCGCCGAACCGATCGCACCCATCTCTGAGCTCGACCGCTTCGTGACTTCCGGTACTCGCCCCGGCGGGGACGGTGAACGTTCCCGATCCGTGTGCCGTTTGGACCCGGGTTCGGACCGTCGGGTTCCCGCGGGAATCCAGCACCTCCCAGGCGTCGACGGATTCGATCGTCGTCATGCGTGTCGGCTCACGGAGCGCCCGGTTAAGTGATTCGCCGTCTCATGGCGGCCGCCCCCGGATCCGTCCCTCAAGCCGGCCAGTTACTCGCTGCGTTTGATCACCGCCCCCGGCGTCGCTCCGGTCACCGACCCGTCGCGAACGACCGGGGTGCCGTCGACGATCACGTGATCGATCCCGTCGGGGTGTCGCCGCGGATCCTCGTAGGTCGCGGCGCTGCCGACTCGAACCGGATCGAACACGACGAGGTCGGCGTCCATCCCCGGCCGCACGAGCCCCTTTCGGCTGAGCCCCATCGCCCGCGCCGGCAGCGATGTCATCTTCCGGACGGCCTCCGCGAGCGTCAGCAGATTCTCTTCGCGGACGTACGTCCCCAGAATGCGGGGATAGGAACCGTACACGCGTGGATGGGGTTTTCCGCCGAAGAGACCGTCGGTGCCGACGCAGGTCCGTTCGTACGCGAGGATCTCCCGGACGTCGGCCTCGTCCATCATGTGATAGACCGCGCTCACGGCGAGGTCCTCCTCGCGCAGTAGGTCACAGACCGCATCGACGGGGTGGACATCGCGGCTTTCGGCGATCGCCGCGACGCTTTGTCCTTCGATATCGGCGTTGGCGTCCGTCCCCACGTCCGAGATCACGACGCCGTCCCAGCCGGTGAGAGCGCCGATGTTCTCCCAGCCATCGATCCGCCACTCCTCGATATCGCGGCGGATCCGCGTCCGTATCTCCTCGTCGCCGAGACGCTCGATCGTCCGTTCGGGCCCCTCGGAGTGTACCCACGGCGGTAAAGCCGTCGAGAGCATCGTGTTCGCGGCGGCGTACGGATACTGTTCGACGGTCATATCGACGTCGCGCTCCCGAGCTGTCTCGATCAGATTTATCGCCCGTGACGCCTTTCCTTGCTGTCCGAGCCCGGCGAGCTTGAAATGCGAGAGATGTAACGGGATGCCCTCCTCGGCGCCGATGTCGACGAACTCGTCGAGCGACTCCCAGATCCAGCGACCCTCGCTGCGGACGTGAGCGACGAAGGGCCGCCCGTAGGGGGTTAATACCGCCGCCAGCTCTTGAATCTCTCGGCGGTCGGCGTACATGGCCGGCGTGTAGACGAGCCCGGTCGAAAGGCCGAGTGCTCCGTCATCGAGCGCCTCGACGACGAGATCACGCATTCCCTCGAGCTCGCCGTCGGTCGGCTTCCGGTCGTCCATCCCGAGCAGATCGTACCGGACGGTACCGTGTCCGACCAGGAGGCCAACGTTCGGTCCGACCCCGTTTTTCTCGATCGCGTCGAAATAATCTCCGACACTGCCCCATGCCCAGTCGACTTCGGTTTGCCCCGCGAGCGCACTGAGCTGAGATTGCCACTCTTCGGCCCCGCCATCGCGATACATGGGTGCCACCGAGAACCCGTCCTGGCCGAGTATCTCGGTCGTGATCCCCTGTCTGATCTTGGGTTCGAGGGTCGGATCCCCGAACAGCCGGAGATCCGAGTGCGAGTGCGTATCGATAAACCCCGGACAGACGATGCGACCGTCGGCGTCGATCGTCGTTTCCGCGTCCGCGTCGGGGTCCGCCTCCCGACGCACCGAACGAATCGTTCCGTCGTCGACGACGATCGAACCCGCGAACCACGGGGCGCCGGTGCCGTCGAGGATACGCGCGTTTTTGATCTGGATGTCTTTCACGCCAGTACATACGTCAATGGTTACGAAAAGGTTCTGCCGAGGTCGCGTTCGGTCGGGGACGGCGACTCGAAGAGACGGTCGCAGCGTCGGTTACCGCTCCGCAGAACCCAGGAGTGGAACGCTGAAATCGCCATCGGGAGCGCGATCGGCTCGGCCGACGGCACAACCTTTTGTGTGTTACTGTCGAACTGCCAATCACCGATGGGACGGAGGATACTCGTAACGGATCACATATTCGATGCGTTGGACGTCGAGCGGAGGATCGCGGCGGCGGCGGACGTCGAAGTGATCGAACGGTCGGTGGAAACGCCCGAAGCGGTCAGCGAGGCGATCGAGGAGACAGAGCCGAACGCGATCGCCGTCGCTTACGCACAGATCTCTCGGTCGGTGCTCGAATCGGCGGACGGTCTCGAGGCGGTCGGCCGATACGGTATCGGTGTCGATTCGGTCGATATTCGGGCCGCGACGGAGACCGGGACGGTCGTCGTGAACGTCCCGTCGTACTCCGTCGACGAGGTTTCGACCCACGCGTTCGCGCTGCTTCTCGCGTGTGCTCGCTCGATCACGGTGTACGACCGGGATCTCAAAGTCGGTGGCTGGGACTGGGAGGTCGGCGCACCGATCCCCCGACTCTCGGAGAGCACACTGGGGTTGATCGGGTTCGGGAAGATCCCGCGCCGGACCGCCGAGAAGGCAGCCGGGTTCGGTCTCGACGTCATCGCGCAGGACCCCTACGTCGACGCCGAGGAGATGGACGAGTGGGGCGTCGAAAAAGCCGGTCTCGGGCAGCTGCTCGAACGATCCGACTTCATCTCGGTACACACCCCGCTCACGGGCGAAACTCGGGGGATGCTCGGAACGGCCGAGTTCGAACGGATGAAAGAGTCCGCCGTTCTCATCAACACCTCTCGCGGTCCGGTGGTCGACGTCGGGGCGCTCAACGCGGCGCTTGAGGCCGGCGAAATCGCCGGTGCCGGACTCGACGTTTTCCCGGAGGAGCCGCCGGTCGACGAACCGATCGTCGATCGACCGGACGTGATCGCGAGCCCGCACGCGGCATGGTACTCCGAGGAGTCGATCGTCGAACTCCGGGAGACGCTCTTTTCGGATCTGGTGGGCATTCTTCGGGGCGAGAAACCGAGAAACCCGGTCAATCCCGAGGTTCTGTAGCGGACGAAAGCTATGCGTTCGGATGATCTGTCGGGGTATACGTTGTGCGCTTAGACGGTATTTTAGCCGTCGTAGGTGGCTTTCAAACCGTCTCCGTCCGGAGGAGCCTCTCGAAGGCTCCGAGGTCCCGAACGGGTTCGGTCAGCGTTCGCTTCGCGATCGTCCGGAGGCGCTCTTTCGTCTCGGTGTGTTCGACGTACTCGACCGGCGATTTCCCGTCGACGCGCGCGAGCATGAGGACGCCGAGTTCCTCGACCGTCTCGGCCTCGATGTCCCAGGGGACCTGTTCGTCGTACGCCTCGAAGAAAGAGGCGGCGGCCTCGCGGTACTGTTCCCCGCTATCCGCGTCGTAGACGGATTTGATGAAGAGGTGATTGAGCATGAACGCCGTATCGAAGGAGGGGTCGCCGCGGTGGGCGACCTCGAAATCGAGGATCCAGACCCGGAACCGATCGTCGTCCTCGACGAGGACGTTCTTGGGGCTGTAATCGCCGTGAACGAGCGTTCGATCCGATCCGAGGAGCCGCTCGGTCGCCGCCTCGATCGCTTCGGCGACGTCCGGATGGCGACGGGCGACGGTGCGGTGGTACGGATCGATCCGAAGCTGGTCGAACGGGAGCTTGCTCTCGAAGGGAGCGAGCAGTTCGGGATCGCCGGCGGCTTCGCTGTGAACCCTGCCCAGAACCCGGCCGACCGTTTCGGCGACCCGTGGGTCGATCGTTCCCCCGAGCAGATCGCTCTTCCACATCCTGGCGTCATCGGGCGCGCATTCGAACCCGACGACGTCGTTGTCGTGATCCTCGAAGCGGACGGACGGGACCGAGGCCGGGAACCCCGCCCCCTTGAGGATCGACTCGTAGGCGCGGGTCGCGGCCGCCTCGTTGTGGACGCGGTCGACGTCCGCGGGCCAGTCCTCCTCGACGGCCAGGTTCGGTCGCGGCTGTTTGAGAACGAGACAGTCACGGTCGCTTCGGACCGACACGACGCGGTTCGAAACGCCGCCGCCCAGCCGGGTGGCCCCGGCAACCGAGCCGAATCCCTCTCGGCGTCCGGAGATGTATTTCCCGACGGTCTCCGGTGACAGGGTAAACGACATGGCGAGTACGAACACGCTCGTGGACTTAAATTGCGGTGTCAGATGACAGCGGACGGGCGATCACCGCTCGGATTCGAACATGCCCAGGGTGACAGCGCTGCCCCCGATCCGACGGTTATCGGCGGGGAATTAGCGCGTGGAATGGACGTTCTATGTCACCAGATGGTTTCAGATGGTATTCTCCGACACAGTTATATGTGTGGGGCTCTTCCGTTTAGTTACAATGAGCGAATACACGTCGCCAGTCACCATGGCGTTCGAGTTCCAGCGCAACGCGATCGAAACGACCCACGAAGCCCTCGAAAACGGCGTCCGAATGCAGCAGGACGCCACCGAAACGTTCGTCGGTAGCTTCGATCCCGCCCGCGATGTCTCCGAGCGGAGCACCGACCTCGTCCGAGCGGGCATCGAATCGTACTTCGACGCCGTCGAGTCGGTCGTTCCCGCCGGCAGCGGCATCGAGGAGACCCGCGAGATGGTCCACGAGGGCCTCGATCAGCTCGAGGAGAGCCAACTCGACGCGCTCGACCAGCTCGAGGCGAACGTTCAGGAAGGCGCCGACTCCAGCGAGGAGCTCCTCGAGGAGTTCCTCGCCACGCTCGAAGAGCAGATCGCCACGCTTCTCGAGAGCCACGAGGACCTCGAAGAGCAGACCGTCGTCGCCCTCGAACGGCTCGAGGAGGGCATCGAGGAGCTTCAGACGGAGTTCGAGGCCCGCGGCGAAGAGATCCAAGAGCAGCTCGAAACGCAGGCGGAAGCCGTCCAAGAGCAGCTCGAGGACGTGACCGAGAGCGTCCAGGACGCCGCCGAGACCGCCGATCTCTCGGCGTAAGCGACGAACCACGTTTCGTTTTTTTCCGACCGCGGACCGACGAGTACACAAGCCGCCGGGGCCGACGGCCGGTATGAGCGAACTCACTGTCGAGCCCGTCGAGTCGATCGACGAAGCTGATCTCCCCGCCGGCGTCGACGCCCCCGAGTACGTTCTCTACGGCGGCAAGGGCGGTGTCGGCAAGACGACCTGTGCGGCTGCGACGGCGCTTTCGAGCGCCCGCGGCGGCACGCCGACGCTCGTCGTTTCGACGGATCCGGCCCACTCGCTTTCGGACACACTCGAGACCGACATCCCCGCCGAACCGACGCGAATCCGGGAGGAGAGCCCGCTTTTCGCCGTCGAGATCGATCCCGAATCCGCGACACTCGAGGGGCCGTTCGCTCCCGGTGCCGACGCCGACGCCGACCCCGGGGAAGCGATCGACGGCGACGCGCCGCTCGGCGGCCTCGGCGATCTGTTCGGCGACGAGGGGGGGATCCCCTTCGGCGGCGCGATGCCCGGTGCCGACGAGGCGGCCGCGATGCAGCTTTTGATCGAGTACCTCGACGATCCGCGGTTCGAGCGCGTCGTCGTCGACACCGCCCCGACCGGACACACGCTCCGCTTGCTCGAACTCCCGGAGCTGATGGACTCGATGATGGGACGGATGCTCTCGCTTCGCGAACGACTCTCGGGGATGGCGGGCAGCCTCGGCGGACTCTTCGGCGACGACCCGTCCGTCGACGAGGGGACGGCGAGTCTGAAGGAGCTCTCCTCGAAGATCGAACGGCTGCGGACCGCGCTCGAGGACCCTACTCGGACCGACTTTCGGGTCGTGATGGTTCCAGAGGAAATGAGCGTCACGGAGAGCGAACGGCTCATCGATCGCCTGGAGACGTTCGGGATCCCCGTCCGGACGGTCGTCGTCAACCGCGTCAGCGAGGATCTGACCGCCGTTGCGGGACTCGACGAGGAGTGGTTCATCGCTCCCGACACCGAACACTGCGAGTTCTGTCGCCGCCGCTGGGACGTCCAGCGGAGCGCCCTCGAACGGGCCCAGAACCTTTTTCGAGGCCGCGACGTCAAGCGGATACCGCTGTTCGCGGAGGCGGTCCGAGGCGAGGCGATGTTGGGCGTCGTCGCGAGCTGTCTCGATTAGACGTTGGATCCCTCGCGCCGGGGGACGACGAGCACCCGGAGATCGTTCACGTTCGTCCCCGTTGCGCCCGTCTTCAGGAGGCCGCCTTCGGACTCGAAGAAGCCGTAACTGTCGTTGTCGGCCAACGCGGCGCGCGCCGCCGCCGGGTCGTCGACGGTTTTCGCGTCGACGAGCGCGCCGGCGGCGTCGGTGCTTCCGTCGCTGCCGTCGGTATCGACGGCTCCGAGGACGGCCGACGGCGGCAGTTCGCTCGCGGCGGCGAGCGCGAACTCCTGGTTCGGCCCGCCGGTCCCGTCGCCGGTCACGCCGACGGTCGTTTCGCCACCCGACAGGAACACGGCGGGCGGCTCGACCGGATCGCCGCTCG
Organism: uncultured Natronomonas sp.; assembly: GCA_964638655.1. Lineage (GTDB taxonomy): Archaea > Halobacteriota > Halobacteria > Halobacteriales > Haloarculaceae > Natronomonas. The sequence continues at coordinate 16,596 of CAZWZX010000010.1, read as the reverse complement.
TCGCCGCCTCGGTCGCGATCGCGGCGTGAAGCCGTCCAGCGGCCGTCGATTCTCCCTCGATTCGCGTCGAGAGGACGCACGGTTCGTGGCCGCGACCGCGGGCCGCCTCCCGGGCCGCATCGACCGCGTCGCGCCCGGAGACGATAACGTGGTTGTCGATCGAGACGTCGGCGGGTTCTTCGGGGTCGAGCCCCCCGAGGCGTTCTCGGACCGCCGGCACCTCGAGTTCGTATCGGTCGAGAACCTCGAGTGCGGCGTCGGGGTCGATCCCCGTCGGGACCGTCGGCCCGCTGGCGATGACCGAGAGGTCGTTTCCGACGACGTCGCTTACCAGGACGCCGACGACCGTCGCCGGGGCAGCGGCCGCCGCCAGCCCGCCGCCTTTGATATCCGAGCAGGCCCGTCGGACGACGTTGATCTCCCCGATCGACGCACCGGCGTTCAACAGACCGTCCGTCACTTCCTGAAGGTTTCCGACCGAGAGACCGGCGGCCGGCGAACAGAGCAGCGCGCTTCCGCCGCCGGCGATCGCCGCGATGACGAGCGTTCGGCCGTCAGCCGCCGAGGCGGCGTCGAGAACGGCGTTCGCCCCGGTGACGCTGCCCCCGGCCGGCGTCGGGTGTTCACCCACTCGCACGGTCACCCGTTCTGGGCTGGCCGTCCGTTCGTTCGTCACGACGATGCCCCCGGTGAGACGGTCGCCAAGGAGTGTCTCGAAGGCGGCCGCCAGTTCGTCGGCCGCCTTCCCACCGCCGAGTACCTGGATCGAGTCGTACCCGGAGAGATCGTAGTCGACCCCCCGGATCCGCAACACGTCACCGTCGACGGAACAGTGTCGTTCGACGGCCCGTCGGGGGCGTGCGGCCTCGATCCCCGCCGCCAGACATTCGAGCGTGAGTTCGTGGGCCGGCGTCGCCGCCAGCGTGTCGTGTGATTCGAACATCTACGAACTGAACCGGCGGATCGCCTCGAAGACGCCGTCCTCGAGCCGGTCCGGGAGGTAACTCGCGTAGACGAGCAACTGCGCCGCCCGCCCGACGACGTATCTGGGTTCGGGGTCGGTCGAGACCGCGGCCTCGACGATCGCCTCGGCGACCGACGCCGGATGGACGGCGATCGGGCTGTCGCCGCCGATCAGGGTGGCGTCCTCCTGGAACGCGTAGAGCTCCTCGTAGGCGTCCGTCCGGTCGAGTCGGCCGAGTTCGTCGTCGACGCGGTCGCGGAAACTCGTCTGAACCGGACCGGGCTGGACGACACTCACGTCGATCCCGAACGGTTCGAGTTCGCGCCGGAGCGAGTCGCTGTACCCCTCGAGCGCGTGTTTCGACGACGAGTACGCGCCCATCCCCGGGGCGGCGAGCCGACCCGAGACCGAGGAGACGTTGACGATCGTGCCGTCCTCGCGCTCGCGCATGTGTGGCAACGCCTCCCGGATCAGTCGGTGCGGTCCGAAGACGTTGACGTCGAACTGCTTTGCGAACAGTTCGTCGTCGATGTCCTCTAAGGGTCCGTGCTGACCGTAGCCGGCGTTGTTGACGACGGCGTCGAGGCGGCCCTCCTCTTCGATGACCCGATCGATGACCCGTCCGACGTCGTCGGGATCGCGGACGTTCAACGTCCCGATATCACAGCCCGCTTCGCCGAGCGTCTCGATATCGGCGGGGTTTCGAGCCGTCGCGTAGACCTGCCACTCCTCGTCCAGAAACGCGTACGCCGCCGCCCGGCCGATGCCGGACGAACAGCCGGTGATGAGGACTGTCCGATTGCTCATATCCGTTGCTCGCGGGGACGGTAGTTAGGCGTTGATGTCCGGCGATATCGACGGCACCCGTTTCGGGTCCGGTCGACCGTCGCGCACGATCCCCCGGTCCTCGGGCCTCTCGGAAACGAGATCAGAGCGTTCGAGACATCCGATGTGCGACCCCCATCGGATTGACCACACTGAATCCGGCCCGACTGTAGAGCCGCTGTTGGTATCGTTTCCACTTCTCGACGGACAGCCAGACGTGCTCCACACCGGCTCGCCTCGCCTGTCCCAGCCCGCCCGCCAGAAGACGGCTTCCGATCCCCGCCCGCTGGTAGTCCTGATGGACGAATATCATCAGTTCGTGGCGCCCGGTGCCGTCGGGAACGAGGCTCACATGCCCGACGATCCGATCGTCACAGCATGCCAGAACGTCCGGACCGTCGAGAACGTCCGAAAGCCACTCCTCTATCGCCTCGGTCCCGAGCGGCGGAACACCCTGAGCCCGCTGTGTCGTCTCGAAGGAGTCGTACATCCCGACGAGTGCCCCGAAGTCGGTTTCGCGATACGGCCGGACGTCGATCTCCCGACCGCACTCATCCGTAGTGCTAAACGCCGGAACGATCGGCGTGATCCGCCGAGATCGGAGGCGCGAGGCCAGCGTCCGGATTCCGTCTAACACGTACGGGACGATCGGGGTCGGGGAGTTCGCGTTGGTTCTCATCGGTTTGTAAAATGGCCGCCTACTGTTTTCAATGGTTTTTATCTAATTATATGTCCACCAATATCGTCTTAGTTAGTTCATACGGCCGGTATGAGTTATATCTTTGGACGAAAATCAACTCGGTATGATATAGACACGGGTCGAACCACCGATTCGCTCCGAAGCCGACATTGCGTGTTCCCGGTACCCGCTTCGATCGTCCCGTCCTACAGGGAGACCGCGAACTCGCCCGTGGGAGGGGGTCAGCGATCCGCTTTCAGCTCGTCGGCGTAACGATCGGCCAGCCGGACCGGCCGGGGGAGCTTGTACTCACCGCCACAGGCGGAGAGACACTCGAGGGTCGTTTCCGCCGAGAGCCGGTGGCCGGGCGAAACGTAGAGTGGATTGATCCGCTTCGAGTCGGGAAACTGCCGGCTCTGGTAGGCGTAGCCGACGACCGTTCCGTCCGGAGCGGACATCGACCCGTCCGCTTCGATGGGAACCGTTTCGCCCGCCGACAGCTCGTCTGTCGGCTCCGTCGGCCGACCACAGAGGAGGCTTTTCGCGACGCCGATCGAGGGGGTATCGAAACAGACGCCGGCGTGAGTCGCGATCCCGGCTTCCCGGTAGTGGATCCGGCCGCTGCCGTCGAAGACCAGCAGGTCAGGTTCGACATCGAGCGATTCGAGCGCCGCGAAAACCGGCGGACCCTCCCGGAAAGCGAGCAGCCCGGGCACGTACGGCATCGACTGCGGTCGGACGGCGCTCACCCGTTCGATGACATCGCCGCCGCGGAGAGCGACCACCGCCGAAACCGCCCGATCGCCGGGAAAGGCCTGGTCGACGCCGGCGACGACCGTCTCACCCTGCCGGATGGATTCCGGCGAGAGCTCGATCGCGTCCTCGAAGACCGCCGCCTCGGCGATCTCCGTTTGCATCGCTTTCATCGTATCTTCCGATCCCTTCCGGTCGAGGACGCTCCCCGGTCGGAAGCGCTCCTCGAGGACCCGCATTTACCGGAACCGACCCGGTCCGCCGGGACCCCCCGGTCCGCCCGGCCCACCGCCGCCGCGGCCGGGACCGAGGTTCAACTGCTTGGGACCGCGACCGACCCGGTCCTTGATCCGGTTGCCGTACCACAGCCCGATCACGAGACCGACCAGATGGGCGAAGTGTGCGACGCCGTCGAGGATCCCGCCGTCGGCGACGAACGCGAAGATCGAAAACGCCGCGAAAAGCACCGTCAGCGTCCGGATCGACATCGGGATGAAAAAGAACAGCAGTACGCGCAGATCCGGTGACGTGATGGCCAACACACCCATGATCGCCATCAGCGCGCCGGAGGCGCCGAGGACGGCGACTTGCTCACCGGTCAACACCGCGACGCCGACCTGTCCGAGGCCGGCGATCACGCCGCTGGCGACGAAGAGGATCGCGAACTTCTTCGAGCCGACCTGTCGCTCGACGAGCGGCCCAAAGAAGTAGAGCACGATCGCGTTGAAAAGCAGATGCATCGGGCTACCGTGTGAGAACACGGAGATGACCCACGTCCAGACGTACTCCGGGTGGACCGTAGAGAGCGTGAAGATCTGCCCCCACGTCGTCGTCCCGGGGTTGACGCCCGGCGGCGGGAGCCGGATCCCGAAAAGCGGTGCGAGGAGGTACTGGATCCCGAAGACGACCACGATGATCGCCAAGAAGAGATACGAGAGGTTGTTCCTGAAGTACGCCAGCGGGCCGCCGGGACCGGTATCGATCCCCACGCGATCGAGAATCTCCCCGGGTCCCGTTCGGTCGCCACGGGACCCCGTGTTCACCGAGTCGTCGAAACCGCTGTCGAAGACCCCGTCGGGGTCGTTCCAGGTTTCGAGTCCCGGACAGCCGTGGTTTTCCGGCAGTCGGTGTTCGCCGCAGTAGGTCCCGCCGCAGTGTCGGCAGTTGTACGGCATGTTCTCGTCGCGACCACAGACGTCGCACCTCGCCATTACCGCCCGTACTCGGCCCGCGAGCAAAACCGTTTGGATGCACGCGACGGGATCGATCGATCCGACACCGGTTTCAGCCTCGGCCGTCTCGGTACCGACATGACTGTAGGTTCATTCGACGCGGGGGACGGAACGCCGTGGGGGAACTGCTGATGACACGGAAAGACGACTACTACAACCGAGCCAAACAGGAGGGCTATCGATCGCGGGCCGCCTACAAGCTCAAACAACTCGACGAGGAGGCGGGACTCATAAGCGAGGGCGATACGGTCGTCGACCTCGGTGCCGCGCCGGGCGGGTGGCTGCAGGTCGCCGCCGAACTCGCGGGCGAATCCGGGACCGTCGTCGGTGTCGATCTCCAGCGGATCAAGCCGATCGACGGGGTCGAGACGGTCCGCGGCGATATGACCGACGAGGAGACGCGCCAGCGGATCACCGACCTGATCGACGAGGCGGACGTCGTCGTCTCCGATATGGCCCCGAACATGACCGGCGAGTACTCGCTGGATCACGCTCGGTCTATCCATCTCGCCCGAACCGCCTTCGAGACGTCGCTCGAACTCCTCGCACCGGGCGGCGATTTCGTCGCGAAGGTCTTCGAGGGACCCGACACGAACGACCTCCGGGCGGACATCGACGAGGAGTTCGAGTACGTCCGGACGATACACCCCGACGCCTCCCGTGATTCGTCCTCGGAGCTTTTCATGGTCGCGAAGGGCCGACTCACCGCGCCGGTCCGGGAGGGCGACCGGATCGAACTCGAGATCGAGGACGTCGGCCGCGAGGGCGACGGGATCGGGAAGATCGAGGGCTATACGCTGTTCGTCGCCGATGCCGAGCCGGGCGACACGGTCGAGGTCGAGGTGACGGATATCAAACCGCGGTTCGGGTTCGCCGAGCGGATCGACCAGTAGCGGGAGCGGCGAGGGGTGCGCCGCCCGTTGAGGCGCTTGACGAACACGGAGAAGCGGTGGTGTCCGACCGGTGTCACGACGGTTCGTGCGAGACGGAGGAGCACCCGTCGATTGCGAACTGATTTTTCACTGGAAAGATAAAGTACGGAGGTGTCCGAAGATCACTTCACCGGACTGACCGAAAGCTCGATTTAAATACGTAGGCCGTCTTCGCCATCGCATGAACGGAACGGAAATCCGCGAGCTGAGCGCCCGAGACGAGTGGCTGGAGGCGTTTCCGGTCGTCCAGCAACTGCGAACTCACCTGGACGAGGAGGCCTACCTGACGTATCTGGACGAGATGACGGCCGACGGCTATCGTCCGTTCGGACTGTTCGCCGACGGCGATCTCGTCGCCTTCGCCGGCGTCGGCATCGAAACGAACATGTACTACGGACGGCACCTCTGGGTGTTCGAGTTGGTCACCGACTCGGAACACCGATCGAAGGGGTTCGGAGAACGACTACTTCAGTATCTCACGGAGTGGGCCAAACGGATGGGCTGTGAGAAAATCGCCCTCTCGTCGGGAGTATCGCGTGCCGATGCACACCGGTTCTACGAGGAACGGACAGGAATGGAGAAGGCGAGTTACGTGTTTACGGCCGATCTCGGCTGACGCAGCTGTCGGAGTGGCTATTCTTTGTATTCGTTGACGACCTCCTGCATCGTTTCTTTCCCGTCGCCGAACAGCATGTAGGTGTTGTCCTGAGCGAAAAGCGGGTTCGGAATGCCCGAGAAGCCGGGGCTGAGGCTTCGTTTGTTGACGACGACCGTCCCGGCCTCGCCGACGTTCAACACCGGCATACCGGAGATCGGACTGGAGTCGTCCTCGTTGGCTCGCGGGTTGACGACGTCGTTCGCCCCGGTGACGATGGCGACGTCGGTCTGTGAGAAGGTGGGGTTGATTTCCTCGAGTTCTTTCATTTTGTCGTACTCGACGTCGGCTTCGGCCAGCAGGACGTTCATGTGGCCGGGCATCCGCCCCGCGACGGGGTGGATACCGAACTCGACTTCGATACCGTCCTCCTCGAGGATCCCTGCGAGTTCCGCGACGGCGTGTTGGGCCCCGGCGACCGCCATTCCGTAGCCGGGGACGATGACGACCCGATCGGCGGTGTCGAGAAGCATCTCCAGTTCCTCCGGCGAGGTTTCGGTGATGTTGCCCTCGTAGATGTCCTCCATCTCCTCGGAGCTGGCTTCCTCGCCGAACCCGCCGAAGAGAACGTTCGCGAGCGAGCGGTTCATCGACTCACACATGATGACCGTGAGGATGAGTCCGGCGGCGCCGACGAGCGTTCCGGCGATAATGAGGGCGGTGTTGTTCAAAACGAACCCGGTGCCGGCGGCGGCCAGTCCGGAGTAGGAGTTCAAAAGCGCGATGACGACGGGCATGTCGGCCCCGCCGATCGGGACGACGAGTAACACGCCGAGCACCGAGGCGGCGAGAACGATCACCCAGTACGCCGGAACTACCTCGCCCTGTAGCTGCGCCGACAGGAGGTCCGGCTGGACGACGAGGTAGGCGCCCGCGAGGACAGCGATACCCAGAAACAGGGCCTTGACCGCGTGTTCGCCGTCGTACCGGATCGCCGACCCGGCGATGACGCCGTGGAGCTTTCCGGCAGCGATCATGCTACCGAAAAGCGTGACCGAGCCGATGATCCCCGACGCGGCCGCGGCGACGGCCATATCGAGCGGGAACGATCCGGCGACGCCGGACTGAAACTCGATGAGTTCGGCACCGGCGACGAGCGCCGACGCACCGCCGCCGAACCCGTTGAAGACGCCGACGAGCTGTGGCATCTGTGTCATCTCGACTTTCACGGCAAGGACGGTCCCGACCAGCGCCCCGACGACGAGACCGGCGATCAGTACGGCCGGCGAGAGGATCTCGAACCAAAGTAGCGTGACGAGGACGGCGATGAACATGCCACCGGCCGAGATGAGGTTCCCTCTGACTGCCGTCCGGGGGTGTGTCATGTCCCGGAGCCCTTGGATGAACAGGATCGCAGCGATCAGGTAGACGAGTCGGAGAACCGACTCGGAGAGGATCTCGACCATCAGCGACCACCTCCGCCCCGGAAGTCCTGAAGCATGAAGTGGCTCACCATGTACCCACCGACGACGTTGATCGTGGCCATGACGACCGCTAGGAACCCGAGGACGGTCGCGAAGGCCGTCGATCCCGACCCCGCAACGACGACCGCCCCGACCAGCGTGATACCCGTGATGGCGTTCGCACCGGACATCAGCGGTGTGTGTAGCGTTGCCGGGATCTTCGTGATGACCGAATATCCGAGGAAAGCGGCCAGCACGAAAAGCGTCAGGTTCGTTATGAAATCACTCATCCGTTTCGGCCTCCGGTTCGTCGGCATCCGCGTCCGATTCATCGTCCGATCCGTCACCGTTTCCGCTCTCGTCGCGGTCGGCCGGGTGGACCCAGCGGACCTCGCCCTCGTGGGTGAGCATCGTCGAGTCGACGATCTCGTCGTCGAGATCCAGCGTCCGACCGTCGTCTTCGAACATGTTCTGAACGAAGTTCCGAACGTTGTTCGAATACAATTGACTCGCGTGGTGGGCGACGGTCGCCGGGAGGTTCGTCGGCCCGTAGATCTCGACGCCACCGTGTTCGATCGTCTCGCCCGGGACGGTGAGTTCGCAGTTTCCGCCGGTCGCCGCGGAGAGATCGACGATAACCGATCCCGGATCCATCCCGTCCACCATCCCCTCGGTCACGAGTTCGGGGGCGGGTTTGCCGGGGATCGCCGCCGTCGTGATGACGACGTCCGACTCGCCGACGACCCGGGTCAACTCCTTGCGCTGTTGGCGGTAGAACTCTTCGTCCATCTCCCGGGCGTACCCCTCCTCGTCGCCGGAGCCCTCGGTCTCGAGATCGAGTTCGACGAAGTCCGCGCCGAGGCTCCGTACCTCCTCGCGGACCTCGAGCCGGATGTCGTAGGCGCGGACCGACGCGCCGAGCCGTTCGGCGGTCGCGATGGCCTGCAGGCCGGCAACGCCGGCCCCGATGACGAACACCTCCGCCGGCTGGACCGTCCCCGCGGCGGTCATCTGTAGCGGGAACATCTTCGGCAGCCGTTCGGCCGCAACGATGGTGGATTTGTAGCCACCGATGCTGGACATCGACGACAGCGCGTCCATACTCTGGGCCCGGCTGATCCGGGGCATCAACTCCAGGGCGAACGCGGTCGTGCCACGGTCGGCGAGCGTCTCCAGTTCCCCGTCGAGGTCGTAGGGACCGAGCAGCCCGATCAGGGTCTGGTCCTCGCGGTATCGGCCAATGTCGTCGTTCTCGGTCGCTCCGAGTCCGTTGACCCGTGCGATGATATCCGCCCGTTCGAACACCGCCTCGCGGTCGTTCAGTACCGCACAGCCGGCGTCCCGGTACGCCCCGTCCGACCAGTCGGACGGTTCGCCGGCGCCGGAATGCACACAGACGTCGAACCCCTCCTCGATGAGGTCCGCCGCGACCGGCGGGACGAGTGCGACGCGGGTCTCTCCCGGATCCGTCTCAGCCGGAACGCCGATCTGCATCGGATACAACACCCCCGAGCGGTCGGTCGTCGATCGGTTCGGTCGTCGGACGCCGCCACGAACGGAAAAGACCCGTCTCTGTTCGTCGATCTTCGACGCCGTCTCTTCCGATTGCCCTTCGCTCGCTGTAGGAGTTCATACGTTACCTGCCACCTGTTAGCACACCACCTCCGATATTATATGTTCGGCAAGGAGAGGATATGGCATGTAATACGCACGTACGCTCGAGCCGCGCTCGGGCCATAGGGCGGGTCGGGTATCGGATCGGGAAGTGTCGTACGCTGTCGTGAATCGCTAGGTCATGGCGGCCGCTTCGAACATCGGAACAAAAAGCCGAACGGCGGTTGAACGGCCGTTTTGATCTACTCCGTCGAACGTCGTCCCGGCGTCCACTCGGCATCGATATCGCGGTGGGTGAACGGCAGGGCGCCCTCGCCCGAATAGCTCGCCACGAGGTGGCCGTCACCCTCCAAGTAGTACTTGTAAGTGGTGAGCCCATCCAACCCGACGGGACCGCGAGCGTGGATCTTCCCGGTCGAGATACCGACCTCCGCGCCGAGGCCGTACCGATAGCCGTCCGCGAATCGTGTCGAAGCGTTGTGGAAGACGCTCGCGGCGTCGATGCCGGTCATGAACGTCTCGGCGGCCTCGCGACTTTCCGTGACGATCGATTCGGTGTGTTTCGATCCGTTCTCGTTGATGTGATCGACCGCCTCGTAGACGTCCTCTACGAGTTTGATCGAAAGCTCCAGGTCGCCGTACTCGGCTCGCCAATCGTCCTCGGTGGCCGCGTCGACGTCGACGATCTCCCGTGTCGCGTCGTCGCCACGGAGTTCGACGCCCACATCCTCGTAGCGCTCGACGAGGCCCGGCAGGAAGTCGGCGGCGACCGACTCGTTCACCAGAAGCGTCTCGACGGCGTTGCAGACGGCCGGATACTGAACCTTCGCGTCGAAGGCGATCTCCCCGGCCATCCCGAGATCGGCCTCGCCGTCGACGTAGACGTGACAGACGCCCTCGGTGTGACCCAACACGGGGATCTGGGTGTTCTCTTCGATGTAAGAGACGAACTCCGAGGAGCCGCGCGGCATCACGAGATCGACCTTATCGTCTAGCTCCAACAGCCGATCAACCTCCTCGTGAGCCTCGATCAACTGTGCCCAGCCGTCGGGCAGTTCGGCGGTCGCTTCCTCGATGACCGAGTAAAGGGTTCGGTTCGATTCGCTCGCCTCGCTGCCGCCCTTGAGGATGACCGCGTTCCCCGATTTCAACGCGAGGGCGGCGATCTGAACCAACGCGTCGGGTCTCGATTCGAACACCGTCGCCACGACGCCGATCGGGACGGCGACCCGGTAGAGTTCGAGATCCTCGTCGAGTTCGCGCGCATCGAGCGTCGCCCCCAGCGGATCGCCCTGCTCGGCGACCGACTCGACCATCCCGGCGATGTCCTCGATCTTGGCGCTATCGAGCTTCAGCCGATCGACGAGCGCCTGCGTGTACTCGCCGCGTTCGAGCATCGCTTCGGCGGCCTCGACGTCCTCGGCGTTGGCCGCCAGGATCTCGGCTTCGCGATCACGGATCGCCTCGGCGATCGACCGCAGCGCCCGGTTCCGTTCGCTTTCATCGACGTTCGCGAGCCTCAGTGCGGCGCGCTGTGCCTCGGTCGCCTTCGCGTCGGTATCGAACTCACTCATCGGTTTCACCGTCCATCGGGACGAATAGCGTTCCCGTCGGCTTACCGGCTGCGATCCGATCCAGCACGTCACGTTCGGCAGACCCAGCAATAATTGCTGGTATCCCGTGTTCGCTGACGTCGCGGGCGCCCTCGACTTTCGTCAGGATGCCGCCGAAGCTCGCCTTCGTGCTCCCGTTGACGAGCTTTCGGACGGACTTGTAGTTCTCACCGACCGCCTCGATCAGCTCCGCGTCGGGGTCCCGTTTCGGGTTCCCCGTGTAGACGCCGTCGACGTCGGTCAGCGTCACGAGGAGATCGACGTTCATTCCGATCGCGACCGACGCAGACAGCATGTCGTTGTCGCCGATCTGGAGCTCCTCGGTCGCGACCGCGTCGTTCTCGTTGATGATGGGGACGACGCCCCACTCGAGCAGCGTTCCGACGGTGTTTTTGAAGTTTCTAAAGCGCTCGGGAGTGTCCAGATCGTTGCCCGTCGGGAGTATCTGAGCGACCGTCTGGTCGTATCTGTCGAAGCTCTGGGTGTAATGCCGCATCAGGAGGCTCTGTCCGACCGTCGAAAGCGCCTGGTTCACCTCGATCGTCTCCGCGTCCCGGCCGAGACGGCCGATCCCGGCCCCGACGGCCCCCGAAGAGACCAGGATGACGTCCTTTCCCCGGTCGCGGAGATCCATGATATCGGCGACCAGCTTGTCGAGTTTCACCCGATCGAGCCGTGAGTTCTCGTCCGTCAGCGAGTTCGTCCCGACCTTGACGACGACGAGTTCGGCGTCGGCGGCGAGCCGTCGGGCCCGTTCGACGGTCCCGGCTTCGACGGTCTCGACGGCGCTCGTCTCACTCATCCTCGAACGCCTCTGCGAGCTCCTTCGAGCGCCGTTCGGCCGCCGCGACAGCGTCGATGACCGCCTTGTCGGCGTCGCTGTTCCACAGCACCTCCATCCCCTCGATCGTCGTCCCGTTCGGCGAACAGACGGCGTCGATCAGCTCGTCGACGGTCCTGTCGTCCCGGAGCACCGTCTCGGCGGCCCCCTTGAACGTCTGTGCCGCGAGCGTTTCGGCCTGTTCGGGCTCGAGTCCGCCCTCGGTTCCGGCCTGCTTGACCGCGTCGATGAGATAGAAGACGAACGCAGGACCGCTCCCGTTGACCGCCGTCGAGATGTCCATCAGTCCCTCGTCGATCTCGACGAACTCCCCGACCTCCTCGAGCAGCGCTCGGACCTCGTCGGTGAGCCCCTCGGTCGTCGCGGCGGCCGCCATGTTCCCCGTTTCGGCCGCGACGTTCGGCATGACCCTGACGACCGACGCGTCGGTTCGGTCGGCGACGAAATCACGGGAGACGCCCGCGGCGAGGGTGATGAGCGTCTGGTCCGAGGAGAGATCCAGGCCCTCGAGGACCGCTTCGGTAATGTCGGGTTTCACGGCCAACACCACGACATCGGCGTCTTTCGCCGCTTCGGGGTCGTCGGTCGTCTCCGAGGCGTACGCCGCGACCGCTTCGAGCGCGTCCGGATCGAGATCGATCGCCGTCAGGTGGTGAGATCCGCCTCGGGCGAGCCCTTTCAGGAAGGCACCGCCCATGTTGCCGCAGCCGATAACGCTCACTCGTGTCATCTTGGCTGCACTCAGTGGATCGAACGCTATACCAACTACGGTTTCGCTCGACGGAGCGTCGGTCGGCCTCGAATCGGACCGATGGGCGGCGGGGCGTCTTTGTTTCATCACTGACCGGTTTGAATCGTATGGTAGGGCCAATGTTGAGTACGACGGGGAACAAAGACGGTGTATGTTACCGCCGATAGCGGACAACTTCGTGGCCGGCGAGGACGCAGAGACGGCCATCGAACACGTACGAACGTACAACACGGACGGCATCGTCGGGATCCTCAACCTGCTCGGCGAACACTACGAGCGGCGGGCCCCGGCCGACGCCGACGCTCGGGCCTACCGGGATCTCATCCGCGCGATCGACGGGGCCGGGGTCGACTGCTGTATCTCGGTGAAACCCTCCCAGATCGGACTCGACGTCGGCGAGGACGCCTTCGAAGAGAACCTCGCGAGCATCGTCGAGACGGGACAAGAACACGACTGTTTCGTCTGGATCGACATGGAGGATCACACGACGACCGACGCCACGCTCGACGCCTTCGAGACTCACGCGAACGCGACCGACGGCGACGTCGGCGTCTGCGTGCAGGCGAACCTAAAGCGGACGAGCGAGGACCTCGAACGGCTCGCGACGCTGCCCGGCAAAGTCCGGCTGGTGAAGGGCGCCTACGACGAGCCGAAATCGGTCGCGTACAAGGGTAAATCCGCGATCAACGAGGCCTACCGCGATCTCCTAGAGGGGGCGTTCGAATCGTTCGAATCCGGGGTCGCCGTCGGCAGCCACGATCCCGAGATGATCTCGCTGGCGGCCGACCTCCACGACGAGTACGGAACCGACTACGAGATCCAGATGCTGATGGGTGTCCGCGAGCAGGCTCAGCGGGAACTGGCCGCCCAGGGCGTCCCGACCTACCAGTACATCCCCTACGGCGACAAGTGGTTCTCGTACTTCTATCGACGCATCAGAGAGCAGAAGTCGAACGCGCTGTTCGCGCTGCGGGCCGTTCTGGGTAACTGATCCGTCCGAAGTCTCACTCCTGAGACGCAGGATCCAGGAGTTTCGATTCGGCCTTCCGGAGGTGTTCCAGAAGCGTCGTCTTCGAGACGTCGACCTCGGCGGCGAGATCCCGGGTCGATATCCCTCTGGGCCACTCGTAGTAGCCCTCCGCTCTCGCGAGTTCGAACACCTCCCGCTGGGTCGAGGTCAGGCTGTCGAGCCGACGTCGTCGCTCGGACCGACCCGTCCCGTTAGTCGAGGCGATCCGTTCGACCGAGACCTCCGCGTTCGCGTCCCCGCGCACCCCTTCCAGCGCCGATTCGATGCCCGAACGCTCGCCCGCGAACCCGACTCGCCAGTACTCGCGGCCGTCCTCGATCCGGACCGGCTCGCTGTGGACGAACCCGTGTTCGAGCAACACCGGACAGATCATGTCGCCGGGGTCGTACTCGAGAAAGAACTCGCGGGCGACGTTTCCGGGGGCGGCGTGTCCTGTGCCGAACCGCTCTTGGAGCCGCATCAACTCGCCGCTGTGGGCGGACGATTCGATCCCGTCCAGCAGTTCCTCGAGGCCCCCGTTACTGTCGGCAAAGGCGGTAAAGAGCCCGTTGACGGTCCCGGTTTCGGTTCCCGCCTTCGGGGCGTGATAGATCGCATGCGCCAACACGCCCCCTGGCGCCGACTCGGTGGCCTCGATCGCCCAGCAGTTCGGGTGCCACAGATCGAGCGTCAGCCGCGTTCCGGACCCGTTCCCCCGGCGTTCCATACCGGAGCGAACGGGTTCGTCTCTTATCACCGTGTCGCACGCTCGGATCGGCCGCGCCGTCAGATCCAGGTCACCTGGATCCGCCACCCGTCCATGGACGGGCGAATATACTGGGGTATCCGGATCGGTGTTTCGGTATGGCACGACACGCACACTACATCGACGGCGAGTGGATCGACGGCGAGGAAACTTTCGAGAGCGAAAACCCCGCGACGGGCGAGTCGCTGGGGTCGTTCCCCCGCGGTACCGAAGCCGACGTCGCGGCGGCGGTCGACGCCGCGGAGTCGGCGTTCGAGGAGTGGCGGGAGCTCTCCTACATCGATCGTGCGGAGCATCTGTGGGACGTCTACACGGAGTTGAAGGATCGAACCGACGAACTCGGCGAACTCGTGACCCGCGAGTGCGGCAAGGAGATCAACGAAGGGCGGGCCGACATCGTCGAGGCCGCCCACATGGTCGAGTGGGCCGCCGGCAACGCTCGCCATCCCCACGGCGACGTGGTGCCGAGCGAAATCGGGGCGAAAGACGCCTACATGCGCCGGAAACCCCGCGGTGTGGTCGGCTGTGTCACCCCGTGGAACTTCCCGATCGCGATCCCCTTCTGGCATATGGCCGTCGCGTTGGTCGAGGGCAACACCGTCGTCTGGAAGCCCGCCGAGCAGACGCCGAAATGCGCCCACGCGATCGCCGAACTCATGGTCGATGCCGGGATCCCGGAGGGCGTGTTCAACATGGTCCAGGGGTACGGGGATGCCGGGGCGGCGATCGTCGATCACGACGCCGTCGACACGGTGCTTTTCACCGGCAGCGCCGAGGTCGGTCACGGGATCGCCGACACGGTCGGCGGTACGCCGGGGAAACTCGCCGCCTGCGAGATGGGCGGCAAGAACGCCGTCGTGGTCACCGACGAGGCGGATCTCGATATCGCCGTTCCGGCGGCCGTCCTCTCGGCGTTCAAAACGACCGGCCAGCGCTGTGTGTCGGCCGAACGCCTCATCGTCCACACCGACGTTTATGACGAGTTCAAAGAACGGTTCGTCGAGGCCGCCGAATCGGTCGCAGTCGGCGATCCGCTCGATGAGGGGACGTTCATGGGCCCGCTCATCGAGGCCGAGCACCGCGAGAAAGTGACGGCGTACAACGAACTCGCCCGCGAGGAGGGCGTCGACGTCCTCGTCGATCGGACCGAGTTCGACGGCGAGGAGATCCCCGACGGACACGAAGACGGCCACTGGGTCGGGCCGTTCGTCTACGAGACCGAGTACGATCCCGACCTGCGGTGTATCCACGAGGAGGTGTTCGGCCCCCACGTCGGCCTGATCGAGTACGAGGGCGGGATCGAACGGGCCGTCGAACTCCAGAACTCGACGCCGTACGGGCTTGCGGGCTCGATCATCAGCGAGGACTACCGCCAGATCAACTACTACCGGGATCACGCCGAACTCGGGCTGGCGTACGGCAATCTCCCGTGTATCGGCGCGGAGGTCCAGTTGCCGTTCGGCGGCGTCAAAAAGTCCGGCAACGGCTACCCCTCGGCCCGCGAGATCATCGAAGCCGTCACCGAACGGACCGCCTGGACGCTGAACAACGCCGAGGACATCCAGCTGGCCCAGGGGCTGTCCGCGGAGCTGAAAACCGACGACGAATAGCGCCCGAAGCGCAACCGTTTCGGTGCTCTCGTTCGTATCTCGATCCGAATGGATCCCTCGGTCGGTTCGGTACTCCTCTTCGAGGTCCTGCCGCGAGTCGCGACCATCGCGGTCGCCATCGCGGGCGGGGTCGCCTTCGCGAACGTCCTCGTCGCCTTCGGGGCGATCCAGTACATCGCGGCGCTGTCGAAGCCGCTGACCGGCCCCGCGAACCTCCCGGACGAGGTCGGCAGCGCGATCTTGACGACCGCCGCGTCGACGACCGCCGGCTACGGGATGCTCGCCGAGTACCGCGACTCGGGGCTGCTCGACGACCGGGCGACGCTAGTCGCCGTCACGATCAACACGTTCTTCGGGTTCGTCCAGCACATCTTCACCTTCTATGCGCCGGTTCTGATCCCGATCCTCGGACTCAAGGTCGGGCTGTTGTACGTCGGCACGCGCGCGGGAATCTCTCTCGCGATCACGATCACCGGGATCGTCGCCGGCGCCGTCCTGCTTTCGAGCCGCAACGTGAATCCCGGCGCGATGTCCGACGTCGACAGCGAAGCCCGAACCGACGGCGGGGACGACCGGACCGCCCGGGAGAAACTGCTCGATGCCGGCCGTGGTGGCCTCGAAAAGACCTGGGATATCCTCCCCCGTCTGGCGTTCGTCTACACGCTCGTCGTCCTGTTGACGACGTACTACGATCTGGAGTCGATAACTGGCGGGGCCGCCGATCCGCTCGCGTCGGCTACGGGGCTCCCGGCCGCCGCAGTACCGATCATCGTCATCTACGCGTTCGATACGACGAGCGGCGCGTTAGCGATCGCCCCGCTCATCGCCGACGGCGTCTTCACGGCTCGAACCGCCGTCGCGACGATGCTCATCGGCGGGATCGTCTCCTTTACCGTCTCGACGTTCAAACGCTCGATCCCCTTCCAGTACGGCATCTGGGGCGCGGAGT